>PHDE01000095.1 GCA_002842505.1 Bacteroidetes bacterium HGW-Bacteroidetes-3
TGTAATTTAAGTATTGTTCCTCTTAGAATTGAGCCAAGCGATAAAAGTGAAATGGTTTCACAGCTATTGTTTGGAGAACACTTTAAAGTGCTGGAAATTCAAAATAAATGGCATAAAATTAGTTTAGCGTTTGACAATTATGAAGGTTGGATCGACAACAACCAATACTTGCCGATTTCAGAAGAAAATTATTTCGAAATTGACCAGTCAAATAATTTTTTGGCGGGTGAGTTGATAGATTTTGCAACCGATGAAAATGGGCAGTTCTTTACTATAGCCATTGGCTCATCACTCCCATTTTATAAAGACAATAACTTAAAATTAGGAACGCTAAATTACCGTTATGAAGGAAAGGTTTTTACTGAAAAATTACCCAAAGAAAACCTTATTGAAATGGCAACTAATTTTTTAAATGCACCTTATTTATGGGGAGGAAAAACACCCTTTGGGATAGATTGTTCCGGTTTTACGCAAATGGTCTATAAACTCTGCGGCTATAAATTATTGCGTGATGCCAGCGGGCAGGCAACCCAAGGCGAAGCGTTAAGTTTTATTGAAGAAAGCGAGCCAGGAGATTTGGCTTTTTTTGACAATGAAGAAGGTACTATTACCCACGTTGGAATTATCATGAAAGACAATTATATTATCCACGCACACGGAAAAATAAGAATTGACAGACTGGACCATAGTGGTATTTTTAATGTTGACAATCAGCGTCATACACACAAACTAAGAGTCATAAAAAAGATTATATAAAAGAAAATGCCTCCAAATTTGGAGGCATTTTCTTTTATAATTTTACAACAATTATTGTTTTACTTTGTCGTAAATGGCTCTAATTTCATTCAATTTATCTGTCATTTCCAAATTTTCATATAAGCCCATCAGCGTTTGCATAATGCTAATGCTGGATTTATTATATTGATAGGCTTTTTCATAATAAGGCAATGCCTCTTTATAAATTGCAAATTGTTGCGCTTGTAATTTATCATATTTTTTAAAGTCTGATAAACTTTTGTTCATTTCTTCAATAATTGGTTTTGTTTTTTCAATAATTGCAGCGCCAATATTATTGTAGGCATCAGAATAATCAGGTTTCAACTCAATTGCTTTTTCAAAGTTTTTAATGGCTTCATCAATCTTTTGTTGATCCATATTCATAACGCCAACATTATAATATAAGGTTGGTTCCGTAGGATTTAATCTTATGGCTTCTTCTAAACGTTCTTTAAATTTAGCATTGTCACCGGCTTTATAGTAAATATTAGCTTCATCAATCAACAAAGAATAACTGTTTGGAAATTCTGTTCTGCCTTTTGTAATTACTTCTAATGCTTTTTCATTATTTCCTTTGTCTGAATAATTTTGGGCCAAATTTTTGAAAATCACTTCTCTTCTAGATTCCTTTTTCTCTTCTCTCGGATTTTCTGCCAAGCCCAATTTAACCTGCAAGTTCATGCTCTTCGGATCATTAAAAACAATATCTTCACCCGTTTCTTTATTTGTTGCCATAAAAATAGTGGCGATTCCAGTATAATTTAAATCCAATAGTTTTTCATAAGCTGCAACTGAAGCGTCATAATCTTTCCCAAAATAATAAACCAACGCCGCATTGTCCAAATAAGAAGTGTCTCTCGGACTTAATAAATAAACCTGATGAAATTCTTTGGCGGATTTAAGATAATCTTGATCTTCTTTTGATTCAATTGCTTTGGAATAGTCATTAGAGGCCTTTTCGGCAACTGTAACAATCAATTTATTAAGCAAATCCCCAATTTCATTGGTATATTTTGGTTTACCGGTTTCTTTCTCATAATTAATTAATTGATTAAAAACCCCGGCAACTTTTTCAATATCGGCATTCGGATTTCCGTTTTGATACAAAGCCAAACCTTTTAAATAATAAAATTTAGCTTTTTCTTTTTGATCTGAATTGGCAATCAAGCCTTCAGCCTGGTTAATTGCAGACATTGCTGCTACAAAATCGTTTGATTTTATAGCTTTTTCCGCAGTTTTTAATTCATTATTCTGCGCGAATACTGTCATACTAATAAAAAAAGCCGACAGAATTATTAATTGTTTTTTCATTTTTTCTGATTTATGATTACTTATTTATTCTTAATTATTCTTGATTTAAATTATCTTCCTCGTTGTTTTCAATTTCCGTGCCATTGTTTATTTCAATGTCATTTTCAACAATATCAACGTCAACATCAACTTCTTCTTCATGCATCACTTTTGCTACTGCAGCTATGGAATCGTTGTCTTTAATATTGATCAATTTCACGCCTTGAGTGGCTCTTCCCATTACGCGCAAGTCGCCAACGGCCAATCTGATCGCAATTCCGGATTTGTTGATAATCATTAAATCATCATCATCCTTAACATCCTTAATTGCAACTAAACTCCCTGTTTTTTCGGTAATATTAATGGTTTTAACCCCTTTACCGCCACGGTTGGTTATTCTGTAATCCTCTAATTTTGAGCGTTTGCCGTAACCATTTTCTGAAACTACCAATATATCGCTGTCTATGTCGTCAACGGCAATCATCCCTATAACTTCATCATTTTTATTCGCCAACGTAATTCCACGTACACCGGAAGCATTTCTTCCCATTGGCCGTGTTTTGCTTTCCTCAAAACGAATGGCTTTACCCGATTTTAATCCTAGCATAACCTGGCTGTCGCCGGTGGTTAATTTGGCTTCTAAAAGTTCATCGCCATCTTTTATGGTTATCGCATTAATACCATTTGCCCTTGGTCGGGAATATTGTTCTAAAGAAGTTTTTTTAACTTGGCCTTTTTTGGTTGCCATAATAACGTAATGGTTATTTACGTATTCTTCAATTTTTAAATCTTCTGTAACCAAAAATGCTTTAACGGTATCATCTTGTTCAATATTTATCAAATTCTGGATAGCCCGTCCTTTTGAAGTTTTCCCGCCTTCTGGAATTTCATAAACGCGCATCCAAAATACTTTTCCTTTTTGGGTGAAGAATAACATATATTGATGGTTGGTTCCCATAAATAAATGTTCCAAGAAATCTTCCGTTCTTGTGGCAACGCCTTTTTGTCCGCGTCCTCCTCTATTTTGAACTTTATATTCATCCAAATTCGTGCGTTTAACGTAACCTGCATGAGAAATTGTCACCACTACATTAGAGTTAGGAATCATATCTTCAATAGACAAATCTCCACCTGCATACTCAATTATAGATCTGCGTTCATCTCCGTATTTATCTCTAATGGCTATCAGTTCATTTTTAATAATTTCGAAACGTCTTTCTTCGTTTGCCAAAATATCTTTTAAATCAGCTATTAATTTAATAATCTCATCATATTCAGTACGAAGTTTATCTTGCTCTAAACCCGTTAATTGACGCAAACGCATTTCAACAATGGCTCTTGCCTGAATTTCGGATAGTTCAAAACGCTCCATCAAACTTTCTCTTGCGATGTCAGCATTTGAGGATGCCCTGATTATTTTGATTACTTCATCAATATTGTCGCTCGCAATAATTAAACCTTCTAAAATATGGGCTCTCGCCTCTGCCTTTTTAAGTTCAAATTCTGTTCTGCGCACCACAACTTCGTGTCGATGTTCAACAAAATAATGAATTAGTTGTTTTAGGTTTAATTGTTCCGGACGGCCTTTTACCAAGGCAATATTATTTACGCTGAATGAAGTTTGAAGCGCCGTATATTTGAATAAATTGTTTAAAACAATGTTTGGGATGGCATCGCGTTTTAAAACATAAACAATACGCATACCGTTTCTGTCGGATTCATCACGAATGTTCGCAATTCCCTCCAGTTTTTTATCGTTGACCAATTCGGCAGTTTTTTTGATCATTTCTGCTTTATTCACCTGATACGGAATTTCAGTGACAATAATGCTTTCACGGCCATGAACTTCTTCAATAATGGCTTTTGCCCGCATCACTATTCTTCCTCTTCCTGTTTCAAAAGCTTCTTTTACGCCTTCATAGCCGTAAATAATGCCTCCTGTTGGAAAATCGGGTGCTTTAATATACTTCATCAACTCAGAAATTTCTATTTCCCTGTTTTCAATGTAAGCTAAGGTTCCATTAACAACTTCCGTTAAATTATGTGGAGCCATATTGGTTGCCATCCCAACAGCGATACCTGAAGCGCCGTTCACCAATAAAGTTGGAATTCTTGTAGGTAAAACAGTTGGTTCATTTAAGGTATCATCAAAGTTTAATTGATGGTCTACCGTATCTTTTTCAATATCCGCAAGCATTTCTTCCGAAATTTTTTGCATACGAACCTCTGTATATCGCATTGCCGCCGGACTGTCGCCATCTACCGAACCAAAGTTTCCCTGACCGTCCACCATCATATAACGCATACTCCATTCTTGGGCCATACGCACCATAGCGTCATAAACCGATGTGTCACCATGAGGGTGATACTTACCCAACACTTCTCCAACTATTCTTGCTGATTTTTTATAGGATCCCGTTGCTTTTATTCCTAATTCATGCATACCAAAAAGCACCCTTCTGTGTACGGGTTTTAACCCATCTCGCACATCAGGCAATGCTCTTGAAACTATTACTGACATTGAATAATCAATGTAAGCAGATTTCATTTCATCTTCAATATTTATTGGTATAATTTTTTCTCCGTCTGCCATAAATTTTTATTTAATTTTGTGTCAATTTTTAACAAAGCAATATACGATTTTTCACTTTTTCACAAGCAATTAAAGGTGTTGTTTTTTTGCTATTTATTAACAATGAAAAGTTTGCTAAAACCCGCATTAATAGGCTGATTTTCAGTAATTTTTAGCTACAAAAAACGACTGAACAAAAAATATATATAAAAGTGGTTCATTTTTTGTGCATAAAAAAGAAAAAAATCAGTTAAATTTACAATATAAACATAAGATAATGGACGATAATTTTTCACCAAAAGTTAAAGATGTAATTGCCTGCAGTAAAGAAGAAGCTTTACGTTTGGGTCATGATTTTATTGGTACGGAACACCTCATTTTAGGATTGTTGAGAAAAGGAGACGGAAAAGCGATTGAGATTTTAAATTCCTTAGAAATAAATCTAGATCATCTCCGCAAAAAAATTGAAGGTTTAAATCCTATAAATGATTTAAAAGCTACCGACGAAAAGAAAAGTTTACATCTTACAAAGCAAGCCGAAAAAGCGTTAAAAACGACTTTTTTGGAAGCTAAATTATACCAAAGCGACTCTGTAAACACCGCACATTTGCTGTTGTGCATTTTACGCAATGAAAATGACCCCACAACAAAATTATTGCAACATTTTGATGTGAGTTATGATGATGTGAAATCTGTTTTTAAACAGTTATTCTCCGATGAAGAAATAGATTTGCCGAAAGCTGAAAATTCTAATGATGACGATTTTGAATCCTCTAAATCAAACCCTTTTGAACAGGCAAGAGGCGAAAAAACACCGCTTAAAAAAACAAAAACACCTGTTTTGGATAATTTCGGACGAGATTTAACGCGTTTGGCTGAAGAAGGAAATTTAGATCCTGTGGTTGGACGGCAAAAAGAAATTGAAAGGGTTTCCCAAATTTTAAGCAGAAGAAAAAAGAACAATCCAATTTTAATTGGTGAGCCTGGAGTTGGTAAATCCGCCATTGCCGAAGGATTGGCTTTGCGCATTATTCAACGTAAAGTTTCGCGCATTTTATTCAACAAACGTGTTGTTTCATTGGATTTGGCAAGCTTGGTGGCAGGCACAAAATACCGCGGACAGTTTGAGGAACGTATGAAAGCGTTGGTGAATGAGTTGGAAAAAAATGATGACATCATTTTATTTATAGATGAAATTCACACCATTGTTGGCGCGGGTGGCGCTACGGGTTCTTTAGACGCATCCAATATGCTAAAACCTGCATTGGCGCGTGGTGAAATTCAATGTATCGGCGCTACCACTTTAGATGAATTCAGAACCAATATTGAAAAAGACGGTGCCTTGGAACGCCGTTTTCAAAAGGTGATGGTGGAACCAACTTCCGTTGAGGAAACCATTCAAATTTTACAAAATATAAAAGATAAATACGAAGACCATCACAACGTTGTTTACACTGATGAGGCCATAAAAGCTTGTGTAACGTTAACAAACAGGTATATGACCGATCGATTTTTGCCGGACAAAGCTATTGATGCCATGGATGAATCGGGATCAAGAATTCATATCACAAATATTGTGGTGCCAAAGGAAATTTTACAGCTCGAAGAACAGTTGGAAAAAATCAGGGATGATAAAACTGCAGCCGTAAACGGACAAAGATATGAAGAAGCGGCCCGCTTGCGCGATGATGAAAAACGAACTGAAAGTATGTTGCAGGCTGAACAAAAAAAATGGGATGAAACTTCAAAATTGAATCGTGAAATTGTGACGGAAGACAATGTGGCAGAAGTGGTTTCAATGATGACAGGCATTCCCGTAAACAGGGTTGCCGAAGCGGAAAGCAAACGTTTAAATGATTTGCCGATTAGAATTAAGGGAAAAGTTATTGGGCAAGACGATGCCGTAAGCAAAGTGGTGAAGGCCATTCAACGTAATCGTGTCGGACTTAAAGATCCCAACAAACCAATTGGTTCTTTCATCTTCTTAGGCCAAACTGGGGTTGGAAAAACACAACTAGCCAAAGTTTTGGCCATGGAATTATTCGACAGCGAGGAAGCATTGGTGAGAATTGACATGAGCGAATATATGGAGAAATTTGCCGTATCCAGATTAATTGGCGCACCTCCGGGTTATGTGGGTTATGAAGAAGGCGGTCAACTTACCGAAAAAATTAGACGCAAGCCTTACGCCGTTGTGCTGTTTGATGAAATTGAAAAAGCACATCCCGATGTTTTTAATATGTTGTTGCAAATTTTGGATGAAGGCCATATCACCGACAGTTTAGGAAGAAGAATAGATTTTAGAAATACCATTCTCATTATGACTTCCAATATTGGTTCACGCCAATTGAAGGATTTTGGTGCCGGTGTTGGATTTGGTACCGCTTCCAAAACTTCTCAAGCCGATGCAAATGCGAAAGGTGTTATTGAAAACGCTTTAAAAAAATCATTTGCCCCTGAATTTTTGAACAGAATTGATGATGTAGTGATATTCAATCCTCTAGAAATTGAAGATATTCACCTAATTATTGATATTGAATTAAGTAAATTATCAAAACGAATTGATGATTTAGGGTATAAATTGATTTTGACCAAAGAAGCAAAAAATTATATCGCAGAAAAAGGTTTCGACAAACAATATGGCGCCAGACCACTGAAACGCGCTATTCAAAAATATGTTGAAGATGCCTTGGCTGAAGAAATTGTGACTTCAAAACTAAAAGAAGGCGATTCAATTTTTATGGATATGGACAAAGATAAAAATGAACTTACCATAAAAATAACCAAAGGGAAAGACAAGGTTGAGTAACGCTCAATCGTTTTTTACCGAAATAGTCAACCAAACAATAGCTGCTTCATTGTGGCTATTGTTTATTATTTTACCAAAATTATTAAAAAATACAGATGAATTTAAAAACAATTTTCACATTAGCATTAACTATCCTAATTTTTAATTTTTCTTCGGCACAAGCAAAACCAAAAAGTGCCGACGAAATTTTAAATACCGCTTATGAACAAGCAAAAAAAGAAAACAAAAATGTAATTGTTATGTTTCACGCCTCGTGGTGTGGCTGGTGCAAAAAAATGGATGCTTCCATGAATGACATTTCAACAAAAGAATTATTCGACAAAAATTATGTTATCAGTCATTTAGATGTTTTAGAATCTGCCAACAAAAAGCAATTGGAAAACTTTGGTGCAGAAGCATTGTTAAATAAATATGGCGGTGAAAAACAAGGAATCCCGTATGTGCTGATTTTCGATAGTGAGGGTAATTTATTGGCTGATTCAAAAATGGTTGAGAACAAATTTGTTTTAAAAGAACAAGGAAACAATATTGGTTGTCCGGGAACCGCCGAAGAAATAGCTGCCTTTAATTATAAATTGAAAGAAACATCAAATTTAAATGAGGGTGAGTTGGCAATTATCGCTGAACGATTCAAATTAAACAATCCCAATTAATTACCGGTAATCGATCCTTTTAAAAAACCCAATCCGTAGCCCGTAAATTGTATTAATGTTGTTGCAATACTTAAAACGGCTACGGATATTTTTTTGTTTTTGAAAAAAGAATCCAAAAATATTGCAATAAAATAGAATCCTATTAAACTTGCGGGCAACATAAATCCAAAAGACAAAAATACCAGAGACGCCGCAAAAAATAAAATGAAAAGTGTTGGAAACCAATAAGTGATTTTGGCAGTTTCCGGATATTTTCGGCTTAAAAACGGCCTTGCGTTTCCAAAAAGAAAAGTTTGCCTAAAAAACTGCTTCAAGGAAGTTCTTCGTTTATGGTATACAAAAGCATTCTCCATAAATTGCGTTTGAAAATTGTTTTCCCATAGCCTGAAAGTCAGATCTATATCTTCCCCAGTTTTCATATCACTAAATCCGCCAGTAATTCCATAAGCCAATTTTGATATGCCAAAATTAAAACTGCGCGGCTGAAATTTACCAACCGAATTTTTACTTCCCCTAATTCCTCCAGTAGTTAAAAAGGAAGTCATACTGTAATTTATGGCTTTTTGAACAGTTGTAAAAGAATCATGCGCTGCATCGGCGCCGCCATAAGCATCGGTATAATTCTCATCTAAAGCATTGTCAACGGCTTCTAAATAATGAGCAGGAATAATACAATCGGAATCTAAAATGATAAAATAATTGCCCATAGCCAATTCCATTCCGAAATTTCTGCTTGCTCCTGCCCCGCTGTTTTCTTTAAAATGATATTTTATGTTTAAAAGTGCTTCATATTTTGAAACAATTTCATCCGATTTTAAGGTAGAGCCGTCTTCAATAACAAGCACTTCAAAATCCTTGGTGAAAGTTTGTTTGGTTAAACTTTGCAACAATTCTTCAATTTCTTGAGGACGGTTATAAACAGGAATGATTATAGAAAATTTTAACTCCACAACTATATTTATTTCAGCATTCAAATTTAACGTATTTATGCTAAGGCGGCAGATAAAAAAATAATTTGTACAATCAAAAAGGTTATTTTTGACAAATTCGCAAAAAAAGAAGCTGCCAAAAAGGATAGGTTTTAGACAGCTTCATTTTATTTATCTCTTAACTTTAATTATTCCTCAATTTCCAGTTCTAATTCTTTTAAAATTTCTTCACCGGTTGATTTATATAATTCAAGTTTATCAATATCAAAATTATCAATATAATCGAACTTTTCATTATTTTCAGAACTCGCTAAATTTACAAATAACTTAGCCGATTTGTTGAACTTCTCATCACGCTGGCTATTTATAACCAATAAATAGCCCATTATTATATTTCCCGCCATTTCAACCAATCGTCTTGCATGGAAATCCAAATATTCTGTGTTATTGATTTCCACCACTTTTTGGCTAGCCAATTCATATTTAGCAGTCATTTTATGAAGTTTTTCCTTTATGGCATTATCTCCATCAATAACTTCACTTTCATACTGTTTAATTTGCTCCAAGAAAACGCCTGTGGTCACTCCTTTTATGGCCGCAACAGCCTGTAATTGTGTAGTTCCTTCGTAAATTGAAGTAATTCTCGCATCACGATAGATTCGTTCAATGGGAAAATCTTTCATAAAACCGGTTCCTCCATGAATTTGTAAAGAATCATAAGCCATTCTGTTACAAGCTTCGCTTGCAATTAATTTTATAAGTGGCGTGAAAACATTTGCCAGTTTTGAATAGTTTTTCATCTCATTTCTTTCTTCCGTTTCTAAAGTGCCGTCTCTTAAAACTTCTTCATACACTTTAAAAATATCAACAAATCTGGTTGTTTCATAAAGTAACGAACGCAATGCATCCAGTCGAACTTTCATATTGGTGAGCATTTCATAAACTGCAGGAAATTTGACGATGAATTTTCCAAATTGCGCTCGCTCTTCAGCATATTTTAATGCTTCTCTGTAAGCTGCATCGGCAATTCCAACAGATTGCGCCCCTACGCCCAAACGAGCCGAATTCATCAATGCCATTACATATTTAATCAGTCCGAATCGTTCTTTTCCAACTAATTCGGCAGGGGCATTTTTAAACACCAATTCACAAGTCGGCGACCCTTTTATGCCTAATTTTTTTTCTAAATGCCTAACTTCAACCGCATGGTTTGTACGGTCGTAAATGAACATGGACAATCCCCTGGCATCAGTTGTGTTTTCTTCTGAACGAGCCAATACCAAACATAAATCTGCATCTCCATTGGTAATAAAACGTTTAACGCCATTTAAGATCCACGTGTTTTTTTCTTGATCAAAAGTGGCTTTTAACTTCACCGACTGTAAATCCGAACCCGCATCTGGTTCTGTTAAAACCATAGCTGCTGTTACACCATCTCTATTAAATCTTGGTAAGTATTTATCTCGTTGTTCTTCAGAACCAAATTCATAAATGGTTTCAGCACAATCTTGCAGCCCCCAAATATTGGCAAATCCGGCATCAGCTCTTGCAACCATTTCTGCGGCCATCACATAAGGCAGCAACGGAAAATTTAAACCGCCGTATTTTCTTGGCAACGACATTCCTATCAAGCCGGCATCGTATAATGCTTTATAATTTGCCGTAGTTCCTTTGGCGTAAACTACCTCGTTATTTTCAATATGCGGTCCTTCTACATCAACGCCTTCAGCATTAATTGCTATGGTATCAGCACAAATTTCACCAACAATTTCAAGAATTTTTTCATAGGTATCAATGGCATCATCATGATTTAAAGGCGCGTAATCATATTGTTCTGATTCCTCAAAATTTCGTTCTTTTAATTTTACAATTTTATTTACGATTGGATGTTCCAAATGAAATTTAAAATCTGGCGTATCTTTGAAAAAATTATCCATTTTATATTTTTTAATGTTAAGAGTTCAAGTAAAAACCTGTATGGTTCTTGAGAAACCCGTAATTTTAGTTAAAATTATTTTGCGTTCTCTTTATAATATTTTATCATTTTTGGAACAACTACGCCAACATCCCCATTAATTACATAGTCTGCTATTTTGTTTATGGGTGCATCTGGATCATTATTGATTGAAATAATCATGGAGGCTTCTTGCATTCCGGCTCTATGTTGAATTGCGCCTGAAATTCCCGCTGCGATATACAATTTAGGACGAACCGTTGTGCCGGTTTGTCCAATCTGGCGATCGTGATCTATATATCCCGCGTCCACTGCAGCCCGTGAGCCACCAACTTCACCACCTAATAATTTTGCCAGCTCTATTAAATATTGAAAATTTTCTTTAGAGCCAACACCATATCCGCCAGAAACAATAATGGGTGCATCCTTTAAATTTACCCCAGATTTTTTAATATGGCGTTCAATTATTTTAACCACAAAATCTTCCTCTTTTAAAATTGAATTTACATCAACTTCAACAATTTCAGTGCTATAATTTTCATCAAAAATTTCTTTTTTCATGACACCCTCACGAACCGTTGCCATTTGGGGATGCATATCCCAATTGACAATATTTGCCATAATGCTTCCTCCAAAAGCCGGTCGGATGGCATAAAGTAAATCTTTATATTCTTTTTTCTCTTTTTTCACAAAATGATCACCAATATCTAAAATAGTGCAATCGGCTGTTAATCCACAATTTAATTGTGATGCCAACCTTGGCGCTAAATCCCTTCCAACTGAAGTTGCTCCAAACAATACAATTTGCGGATCTTCTTCTTTTAATATTTCAGTTGCCAATGCTGCATGAGGCAATGTTCTATAAGGTTCTAGCCTCATACTGTTTCCTACAAATAATTTGTCCACGCCATAAGGCGCAATCTGGCTTTCTATGCCATTTAAACCTGATCCAAAAATCATTGCATATAAGGGACTTCCCAGTTTTTGGGCTAAACGCTTTCCTGCGGATAATAATTCCAAGCTTATGTCTGCCACTTTTTGATTTTCGACTTCACAATATACCATTACACTTTTCATAATTAATATTTTTAAGTTTTTATAAATTACCCAATGGTATGATGTTCTATCAATTCTTTAATCATCATTTCAATATCGGCATCCGAATCGCTTAACATTTTAGCTTCATTTGCCGTTAAAACAATACTTTCAACGCTTTTTACTTTTGTGGGAGAACCCGATAACCCAATTTTTTCCATATCGGCGCCAATATCTTCAACACTCCATTCAGGAATGGTTAAATAAGGTCTTTTTTCATGTAATGTCAATATTAATTCATCGGCAGTTCTTAACTCTGTATTGGTTCTGGCATATTTATATTGCATTACCTTTTTGGCGTGTCTTGATCTGCAAGCCGGTGAAGAGCCATGAACAGTCATTAGGCAAGGGAATGGAGAAGACACTATTTCAATGCCTTTTTCCAAACGTCTTCTGGCGATAATTTCATTTTCATTAATTTCAATAACTTCCTCAACATAAGTAATTTGCGGAATTTTTAATTTATCTGCACACTGCGGTCCAACTTGAGCCGTATCTCCGTCAATTGCTTGTCTCCCTCCTAAAATTAAATCGTAAGGCGCAAGTTTATGAATCCCTTTTACAAGTGTGTAACTGGTGGCCAAAGTATCTGCACCCCCAAATCTTCTGTCGGATATCATAACGCCATAATCAACGCCTCTATAATAGCCTTCCCTAATTATGTCCGCAGCCTTTTGGGGTCCCATTGTCAAGATTGTGACTGTGGTTCCGGGCACCCTGTCTTTTATGTTTAAGGCAAGTTCCAAGGCATGTAAATCATCTGGATTGAATACCGTTGCAAGTTTTCCTCTATTAACGGTGCCATCAGGCTTCATAGCATCTGGGCCAACATGTCTGGTATCAGGCACTTGCTTGGCCAGTACTACAATTTTAAGTGGTCTCATAGTATAATATTATGGTGTATGATTAAAAGTTTTTAAAATTAGCGCAATTAATTCACCCAAACCATGATAATACTCATACTTCTAAATTTATTTAGAATTTAACCCTAAAAAATTCCATAAAAAAAAGCGGTAATTATAAAATCACCGCTTTTAAATATTTAAAGTAAAATGCTATTTTTTGTCTTTCTTGTCAGATTCTTCAGCAACTTTTACAGGTTCTGTTTGATAATCTTTCATAAAATCTTCCATAATCGCAGTACTTACACCCATATTAGAGAAACCTCCGTCATGAAATAAATTTTGGAGTGTTACTTTCTTGGTAAGATCTGAAAATAAGCTTATGGTATAATCTGCACATTCTAAGGCTGTTGCGTTTCCAAGTGGCGACATTTTTTCTGCATAGGCAATAAATCCGTCGAAACCTTTTACACCGCTGCCGGCAGTGGTTGGCGTTGGAGATTGGGAAATTGTGTTGACTCTCACTTTTTTATCCCTTCCGAAGAAATAGCCAAAACTGCGTGCAACCGATTCTAAATATGCCTTATTATCTGCCATATCATTATAATCAGGAAAAACGCGTTGAGCCGCCATATAAGACAATGCCACAATACTTCCCCACTCATTCATGGCGTCTTTTTGATAAAGCGTTTGCATGGTTTTATGAAAAGAAACTGCTGAAACATCCCAACCTTTGTGGGTCCATTCGTAGTTTTGATTGGTATATGGTTTCCCTTTTCTAACATTTACAGACATGCCAATAGAATGTAAAACAAAATCCAATTTTCCGCCTAAAATTTCCATGGATTTCTCAACAAGGTTATTTAAATCTTCCATGCTTGTGGCATCAGCAGGAACAATTTGAGAGTTTGTTTTTTTAGCAAGTTCATTTATTTCTCCCATTCTTAGGGCAATTGGGGCATTTGTCAAAACAAATTCACCTCCTTCTTCATATATGCGTTCTGCGGTTTTCC
>PHDE01000096.1 GCA_002842505.1 Bacteroidetes bacterium HGW-Bacteroidetes-3
TTCTTTAAAAAATGTGAAATATTTGTTTTTGAATTGTGGTGCCCTTTTTCGGTATAAATAGCATTTTGTTTGCTTGTGATTGTGGAAGGTCCAAGTAAATCGGCAATTCCGGTATCGGTATAATAATCGAGATGGTTTGATACTACTTTGCTGTCTTTATTGGTAACTTCAACATTGGTAAAAGCCTGAAATTTATGGGTATGTAAATAATAATTGCCAATTTTGCTTTTTAAAACATTGGTGGCGTCGGTAATTGTCCCGCCACTTTGGTAAAAAAGTTGTTGATTTTCTCTGTCAAATTTTAAAGTATCGGTTTGCAGGGTCATCACTTCGTCTTTTAATACTACATTTCCCCAGGAAGTCGCAATTTTTGATTGGGCATCATAATCGGTATATTTACTCGTTTGAACAATGGTGTCGCCCTGATTTATGACAACGTTTCCCATTGCTTTTACCAACTTTTTTTCCTGATAAATATAAGCTTTGTCACAGCGCAATGTCGCGCCTTCATGTTCTATAAACACATTTCCCATGGAAATGGTCGCATCCGGAAATTTAGGATCAGTAAAAGTGTTATCAGCCTTTAGGATTTTAATTTTTTTTGTTTGTGAAATTCCTGAAAAACTGACAAATATAATAATGACGAAAAGTATTTTTTTCAAACCTATTTATTTTGATACAAAACTAATGAAAAAGAAGGATGTAAATTATAAAACAGATTAAAATAAAAAAGCTTCAAATTTGAAGCTTTTTTATTTTTTATCTTACAATTGTTTGCTTCCTATCAGGACCCACAGAAACAATTTTTATGGGCACTTCCACAAAATCCTCAATAAACTTAATGTAATCGTTCAATTCTTTTGGCATTGTTGCCGCGCTTGTCATTTCTGTTAAATCTTGTTTCCAGCCTTTAAATTTTGTATAAATAGGCGTTACATTGTGTTCTTCAACATTATACGGAAAATGGCTAATTTCTTTTCCTTGATAATTATAGGAAGTACAAGCTTTTAGTGTAGAAAATCCTGATAGCACATCACCTTTCATCATAATTAATTGGGTAACACCGCTAATTTGAACCGCGTATTTTAACGCCACCAAATCCAACCAGCCGCAACGGCGAGGCCTTCCTGTTGTTGCGCCAAATTCTTGTCCAACTCTTCCCATTGTTGCGCCATCTTCATCAAACAACTCAGTAGGGAATGGGCCTGAACCAACGCGCGTGGTGTACGCTTTAAAAATGCCAAAAACCTCACCAATTTTATTTGGAGCTACACCTAAACCTGTGCAAGCGCCTGCTGCTGTGGTGTTAGAAGAAGTCACAAAAGGATAAGTTCCAAAATCAATGTCTAACATAGATCCTTGCGCGCCTTCCGCCAAAATGGTTTTTTTGTTTTTTATGGCTTCGTTTAAATATTCTTCACTGTCTATAAAAGGCAGTTGTTTTAAAACTTCAATGGCTCCAAAAAATTCTTTTTCCAATTCTGGTAAGTCATATTCAATTTCAACCTTAAAGAATTCGAGCATATTCAAGTGTTTCTCTGTCAATGCGTGGTATTTGTCTTTCCAGTTTTCCAATTCTAAGTCTCCAACGCGCATTCCGTTTCTTCCGGTTTTATCCATATAAGTTGGACCAATGCCTTTTAAGGTTGAACCAATTTTGGCTTTTCCTTTTGAAGTTTCACTGGCTGCATCAAGCAGGCGATGCGTTGGTAAAATTAAATGTGCTTTTCTGGAGATTAACAATTTAGATTTGATGTCTAAATTAAATTTTTCCAGATTTTCCAATTCTTTTTTGAAAATTACCGGATCAATCACCACGCCGTTTCCAACAAGATTCATGGCGTTTTTATGAAAAATACCTGAAGGAATGGTGTGTAAAACGTGTTTATGTCCATCAAAAATTAAGGTATGCCCTGCGTTTGGACCGCCTTGAAATCGAGCAATAATATCGTAATTAGACGTGAGGACGTCTACAATTTTGCCTTTTCCTTCATCTCCCCATTGCAGTCCTAATAATAAATTTACAGCCATTTGCTTAATTATATATGTTAATTGTTGTTTGTTTTTTTTGTTCCGTAGAAATAAAGTGAGTGTTTGTGAATGTCAATATTAAAAGTTTCTTCAATGGTTTTTTTAATAATTTGAACTCTTGGATCACAAAATTCAATTACTTCACCAGTATCGGTTAATATAATATGGTCATGTTGTTTGTCGAAATATGACTTTTCGTAGAATGCCTGATTTTGGCCAAACTGATGTTTTCTGACCAAACCAGATTCTAATAATAATTCAATAGTGTTGTAAAGCGTGGCACGGCTCACTCTGTAATTTTTATTTTTCATTTGGATATAGAGTGACTCAATGTCAAAATGATGGTCTAAATTATAAATCTCTTGCAAAATAGCAAATCGCTCGGGCGTTTTTCTATGGCTGTTTGTTTCAAGAAAATTCACGAAAACAGCCTTTACAATTTTTTGATCTTCATTACTCATAATTATCTTAGTAGCGTTTTAAAACTGAACAAATTTAAGGCTATTTTTTTAATAAAAGAGCTGGTAATTTGCATATTTATTAACTTTGGATTGTGAACAAATTTAATTTTTATAAATTCTGTCCACGGTATCAATACCCTCAATTTTTTTAATATTGTCACATAATTTTTGAAGTTGCGATTTGTTTTTTACGCTAACGGTAATTTTTCCTTCAAAAAGTCCGTCATCGCCAGAAATATTTAAACTGTGAATATTTACGTTCATATTGTTTGAAATAATTTGGGTAATTTCATTCACCATCCCAACATGGTCAACGCCATAAATTTTTATGATGGCTTTAAATTCCTGTTTTGTTGAATCAATCCATTTGGCACTTAAAACCCGGTAAGCGTAATTTGCCTGCAAACTTATGGCATTAGGACAATCTTGTTTGTGAATTTTAATGCCGTCGTTTATGGTGATGAAACCGAAAACTTTATCGCCCGGAATAGGGTTACAGCAAGGCGACATTTTATAATCCAATTGTTCTTCTTCTTTTCCGAAGACCAAAGAGTCATATTTGTCAACAATTTCATCTTTTTCAATGATTTCCTGCTTTGTTGCGCTGCGTTTGATCCTGTTTTTAAAGAAACTTACAAAAGCATTATTTCGTTTGCTGATAAATTCTTTTAACATTGGATTGTCAATGGATCCAATTCCCATTCTGTAAAATAAATCTTGGCTTGTTCGCAGTTTAAAATGCGTTACAAGCTCATTGATCACTTTTTCATTGAGATCTATTTTTAAATGTTTGAGTTTCCGGGTTAGAATCTCTTTTCCTTCTTCAGCAATTTTCTTTTGGCTTTCTTTTAAGGCGTTCTTTATCCGATTTCGAGCTCTTGCAGTTACCACAAAATCTAACCAGCCTATAGTTGGTTTTTGGCTTTTTGAAGTGATTATTTCAACTTGGTCGCCACTTTGCAATACTTGGCTTATCGGTTTTAATTTTCCATTTACTTTTGCGCCCCTGCAGTTCATTCCAACCTGAGTATGAATTGCGAAAGCAAAATCTAAGGCGGTTGCATTTTTTGGGAATGCTTTTAGATCTCCATTTGGCGTAAACACAAAAATTTCTTTGGCATAAAGATTTAATTTAAAATCTTCCACAAAATCTATGGCACTGCCGTTCGCGTTTTCAAAGGATTCCTTAATTTTATTCAACCAATCTTCCAGCCCGCTTTCGCGCTCATTTGCATTTTTATATTTATAATGCGCTGCGTAACCTTTTTCGGCAATTTCATTCATTCTTTCTGAACGAATTTGTACTTCAACCCATCTGCCTTGCGGGCCCATTACTGTAATATGAAGCGATTCATAACCAGTTGATTTTGGTTGGCTAATCCAATCCCTTAACCTGCTGGGGTTTGGCCTAAAGTGATCTGTTACAATGGAATAAATTTTCCATGCGTCAAATTTTTCGTCTTTATCGTTAGATTTATAGATAATTCTAATGGCAAATTTGTCATAAATTTCATCATAGCTTACGCCTTGGGAAAGCATTTTTTTATGAATGGAATAAATAGATTTTCTGCGGCCTTTTATAAAATATTCAAAACCCTCTTTGTCTAAAGATTCCCTGATAATATTGGAGAATGATTCAATATATTTATCTTGTTCTTCCTTGCTTTGCGTAATTCTTTCTAAGATCTCATTATAAACTTCAGGTTCGGTATATTTTAGGCCGAGATTCTCTAATTCTGTTTTTATATTGTAAAGTCCTAACCTATGGGCAAGCGGTGCATAAATATACAGAGTTTCTGAGGCAATTTTCACTTGCTTGTCTGCCGGCATGGCATCCATAGTTTTCATATTGTGCAACCTGTCAGCAATTTTTATCAAAATAACCCTTACATCGTCATTTAAAGTCAACAACATTTTTCTAAAATTCTCTGCCTGAACAGAAGCGTCCTGATCTTTTTTTAAGTGAGAAATTTTGGTTAGCCCATAAACGATTTTGGCAACATTTTCGCCAAACATACGTTCAATATCTTCAATGGTATAGGTGGTGTCTTCAACAACATCATGCAATAAAGCGGCGATAATGGAGGTTGCATGAAGCCCAATTTCATAAGCCACTATTTTGGCGACGGCAATAGGATGAAATATATAAGGTTCGCCTGTAAGACGTCTTTGTTTGCTATGCGCTTCCAATGCCAATTCAAAAGCCTTTCTAATCTCTTTTTTATCGGTATCCGTAAATGTTTGGTAAGCGCCCTTCAACAAATCTTTGTAGCGCCTTGCGATATCTTTATTTTCTTCTTCTATGGATAAGTTGTATGTCATCGCTTAAAAATAGGGATTAAAATTGATTAACCAATTATTTGTATTTATTTTTTCAAATTTAAGAAACGTTGCAATAATGTGGGGTGGGAGTAATGAATTTTTACGTACAAAGGATGTGGTGTTAAATTGCTCAAACTGTTTTTAGACAATTTTTTTAAGGCTGAAATTAAAGCAATTGCATCAAAATTTTCTTTTGCATAATTATCAGCCTGATATTCAAATTTTCTTGATAAAGCGTTCATAAATAAATTGGTGATTTCTGAAATTGGACTGTATAAAACACCAAAAGAGATAAGTCCAATATGAAAACTTGCAGTTTCAACGCCCAAAGCCAAAGCCAAAGTTAAATTACCCACCAATAATGATAATATATAAAATGTAAATCCGGTTAACAATATAGAGACCAGTAAGTTATAGATGATGTGTTTTTTCTTGTAATGTCCAACTTCGTGTGCCAAAACAGCCACAATTTCATCCGTTTCCAAATCATTTATCAACGTATCATAAAGTGTAACCCGCTTTTGTTTTCCAAAACCCGAAAAATACGCATTTGCTTTTGTGGATCTTTTTGAACCGTCAATCACAAAAACATTGTCGAGTTTAAATCCTACTTTTTTAGCAAAATTTTCAATGTCATTTTTTAATTCACCCACTTCCAAAGGCGTTTGTTTGTTAAAAATTGGAACAATCAATTTTGAATAAAACAGGTTCATAAAAATGGTGATAACTGTCATTAATCCCCAAGCGTACAACCAAAAATTGGTGGTTGTGAGTTGATAAAACCAAGTAATTAACGCCAAAACGCCGCCACCTAAAAAAATCATCATCAACCATCCTTTAATTTTGTCGAACACAAATGTTTTTTTGGTGGTTTTGTTGAAGCCAAACTTTTCTTCAATCACATAAGTGGCATAATAGGAAAATGGAAGTGACAAAATATCGCTGGCGAAAATGATGATTCCGAAGAAAATTAAAGTGATTACAATGCTGTTGTCCGAAAAACTTCGTGCAATTTGATCCACAAAAGCAAAGCCCTCAAAAATAAAAAACAAGAGCGTCGCAACAATGGAAATGATGCTTGTTACTGCAGAAAATTTATAATTTGCTTTTTTATACGCTTGGGATTTTAAATATTCCTGTTCATTATAAATACCTTCCAATTCAGCCGGAACTGCATCATTAAAATGTTTTGCATTTAAGGAATCCATAAAAGTGTCAAATAAAAATTTAACAATGATGATGCCTATTAATATATAAAAGAGGTTTTGTGGACTCATTTTTTATTGTTTAATCGTTTAATAGTTGATTTGTTTAATCATTTAGTTTTAGACTTTGTCAATTTTCTCTATTCTCTATTCTTTTTTCTCAATTATCATCCCGCACGTGCGGGATCAATTGCCTTTGCCTTACTGCTTCAAACAAAATAATGGCGGCACTCACCGAAACATTCATAGAATCTATGGCGCCTCGCATCGGAATTATAATGTTTTTAGACGTATTTTGAAGCCATTCATCTGTCAATCCGGTTGCTTCTGTTCCTACAATGATGGCGCTGGATTTTGAATAATCTACCGTTTGATATTCCACAGAAGCCGTTAAAGCAGCCGCGTAAATATTGATGTTGCGTTCCTTTAGAAATGAAATAATTTCTGAAGTTGTGCCTGTCGCTATTTGTGTTGTGAAAACACAGCCAATGCTTGAGCGAATGATATTCGGATTGTAAATATCGGTTTTCGGATTCGCGATAAGCACCGCGTCTATGCCGGCGGCATCAGCAGTTCTTAAAAGCGCTCCAATATTTCCCGGTTTTTCAGGTGCTTCCGCAACCAATATTAGCGGATTTTCATTTTTGAAGACAATCGATTTTAGCGACAAATCTTTGCTTTTTGCCACAGCCAAAATTCCTTCGGTAGATTCGCGCAAAGCCAATTTTTGATAAACATCATTTGAAATTTCAATCACTTCAATTTCATAATTCACTGAAATAAGCAGTTTTTCAATTTCGCCTTCCTGAATAATTTTGGTGGCCGCCAAAATGGTTTGAATCACATAATTTCCCTGAATAGCCAAGGTTATTTCCCGCAAACCTTCAATTAAAAATGTTTGTGTTTGCTTGCGTAAACGCGATTTTTCTTTAAGCTGAACCAATTCTTTAATGTACGAATTTTGAACGCTTGTAATTTGTTTGTGCATTTTGCTGAAATAAGCCGTAAAGATACTAATAATTAAAATTTTATGAATAGTGGGGGATTGAAAAAAAAGAAGGGTAAATTAATGAGCTCTCATTTTTTAACCGCTAGGAACGCCAGGTTTTTCGCAAGGGACGCAAAGTATTTATTTTAAAAACGTGATACTTTGCGAACATTGCGACTTCTTTGCGATCATTGCGGTTAAATAGATTTTTAAAAAGTTTTAAATTATTCTTGTGAACTGTACTTTTTATCGTAGCGTTGCCATAATTCTGTTTGGTGTGTTTCCAAACTTATTTTTCTGCCTTGAATAAACGCTTCGGTCAATTTATTGGTTCGCATATCCAAAGCATCGCCTTCAGAAACAAATAATGTGGCGTCCTTGCCAACTTCCAAAGTACCCACAAAAGCATCAATTCCCAATATTTTTGCTGCGTTTGAAGTGATTAATTTTAAAGCATCTTCTTTATTTAAGCCATACGCGGCACAAGTTCCTGCATAAAACGGCAAATTTCTCGAGTTCATTCTTTCCATTCTTCCTTCCATTCCAATGGCAACAACCACGCCTTTTTCTGTCAATAGTTTTGCGGTTTTATAAGGCAAATCATAATCGTCATCTACATTGTTTGGCAAGCGGTGTGCTCTTTCAATAATTACGGGAATTTTATTAGCAACCAATAAATCGGCGACTTTATAGGCGTCATTTCCATTAACGATTACCAATTTTTGAATTCCCATTTCTTTACAAAAATTCACGGCATCTGTAATTTCTTTTACGCCGCCAGCGTGAACATACAAATTTTGCGAACCATTGAACAAACCTTCCAAAGCTTCATAAGGCAAGTTTTTTGGCGATTTAGCACCGTTTAAATAATTTTTTCCGTTGCTGATAAAGGAAGCGATTTTTTCAACTTCTTTCAAATAATCTTTGTTTGGTTTTGTGCCTTCTTCTTCGCCTCGCCAAGCTCTTCCTTCAGAAAAACTTTGTGGCCAATTTAAATGAATCCCGTCGTTTACTTTGATAGCCGCATCTTCCCAATTCCAGGCATCAAATTGAACAATGGATGAAGTTCCTGAAATAACGCCGCCTCTTGGCGTAATTTGTCCCATAAGAACACCGTTTGGGCGCATGCTTTCAATCACTTTTGATTCCGCATTATAGGCAACTAAACTTTGAACATGAGGAATCATTTCGCCAATTTCATTTGCGTCTAGAGTGGCTCTCACCGCATCAATTTCCCCCAAACCCAAACTGGAATTTGCGAGAATGAACCCAGGATAAACGTGTTTTCCGGTTGCGTTAATAACGGTTCCCATTCGGGCAATTTTCATTAAAGCGCTGCCAACAAAGGCAATTTTCCCGTTGGAAAACATAATTAAGGAATTTTCAATGACTTCACCGTTTCCTAAATGAGCCGTTGCGCCTTCAATGCTGTAATCGGTAGTTTGCTTTGTGGCCGGTGTTTGCTGTGCTGAAATAGTTATTGTTAAAAATAAAAATAGCAGGTTGTATAAATATTGATTTTTCATTTTCTTCAGTTTTTTAATATTCTAACACCGTATCGCAATGAAAATGCACAGGTGTTTTTTTACTTGGCGGTTGAACGTCGTTTCCGTTATTTTTTTCAATCAACATCATATTGATTAAGGAATTTCGTTCCTCTTTTACTTTGGCTCTCAATTGTAAATCTCTTTCCGTATCAAAATATACAACGCCCTCAACAAGGGTTTTTTCGGCTTTTGCATAAATGGAAAGCGGATTTTCGTTCCACAAAACAACATCAGCATCTTTTCCAACTTTTACGCTTCCAACGCGTTTGTCAATATGAAGTAATTTTGCCGGATTGATGGTCACCAATTTCCAGGCTTCTTCCTCGGTTAATCCGCCATATTTTATAGTTTTAGCGGCTTCTTGGTTCAAACGTCTGTTCATTTCCGCATCGTCGGAGTTGATGGCAACGGTAATTCCTAATTTATGCATAATTGCGGCATTATAAGGAATGGCGTCATTTACTTCATATTTATACGCCCACCAATCGGAAAAAGTGGAAGCACCTGCACCGTGGGCTTTCATTTTATTGGCAACTTTGTAACCTTCTAAAATGTGCGTAAAAGTATTTACCGTAAAATTGAATTTATCGGCAACTTTCATCAGCATATTTATTTCGCTTTGCACGTAGGAATGGCAAGAAATAAAGCGTTCTTTGTTTAGAATTTGCCCTAAAATTTCCATTTCAGTATCTTTTCTGAAAGGTTTTCCGCTCTTTTTTATTTGGTCATATTCTTTGGCTCTTTGAAAATAATCGGTATAAACTTCTTCAACACCCATTCTTGTTTGTGGAAAACGCACAGTTTCCGTATTTCCCCAGTTGGCTTGTTTTACATTTTCGCCCAAAGCAAATTTTATGAATTTATCGTTGTTTTTATACAATAAATTATTGGCTGTTTCTCCCCATTTTAATTTCACAAGCGCCGATTGGCCGCCAATCGGATTTGCGGAACCGTGCAATATTTGAACCGTGGTGACACCGCCGGCCAAACTTCTGTAAATTTGAATATCATCAGCATCAACCACATCTTCCAAAGAAACTTCGGCGGTAGAATTTTGACCCGATTCATTTACTGCAACCGTTGCAATATGCGAATGTTCATCTATAATGCCAGCCGTTAAATGTTTGCCGGTTCCGTCAATTATTTTGGCATCTTTTGCAGATAAATTTGTGCCGATTTTTGCGATTTTACCTGCTGTTATCAATACATCTGTATTTTTTAGAATTCCTTCATTTTCGCCGGTCCAAACAGTGACATTTTTGAATAAAAGGTTTTCTTGTTTTGGTTTTTCTGAAAAGCCGAAAGCAATATTAGGGTAGGAGACAGGAAAAATGGTTGTTTTTGCTGTTTCATCTTTTTTATCTTTTTCTTTGGCATCCCCTTTTTTGATGGCATTCCAAGTGGATTCCATTCCTTTTTCATCGGTGGCCGTTCCGCTTAAATTATCGGAATTTGGATAAACCCTAGCGATAAGTCGGTTGAATTTTGTGGAATCAATCTGGCTGTTTATCATCAGGTTCAACCAATTGTCGCTATAAATTAATTTCGATTTAAATTTGGTTTCGCCTTCTTTCAGGGCCACTTTTAATTTGGGAGGTTTTCCTGTGATGGACAAATCGTAATTTTTTCCGTTTAAAGAGAGTGCGTATTCGCCTGCAATTTCTTTTACATTCATAGCGTTCACAACATTCTTTGCGCCTTGTACCCAATTTTCATAAAGCGTTGTTTCTTTGTCAAAAATTTCTCCTGAAGTAATTAAAAAGTTTGCGTAACTGCCTTTTTTTAAGGAACCAATTTCATTAGATTTTCCTAAAATAGTTGCGGGAACAGTTGTTAAAGCCTCTAAAGCCGCCGTTTTGTTGAAACCATAATCGAATGCTTTTTGCAGATTTTTGTTGAAATCGGAAATCGATTTTAATTGATTTGTAGTTAGGGAAAACGAAACTTTGTTTTGATGCAATATTTGCAAATTGGCAGGTTCCTGATTCCATTTTCGCATATCGCCAAGCGCTATTTCATCGGCCAAATAAGGCTCACTCACATCATAAGCTTTTCTGAAATTTACCGGAATAATGTAGGTGGCGTTGGTGGCTTTTATTTCTTCAATATTTTCATATTCGTCGCCGCCGCCAACAATCACATATTGAATGCCGTATTCGTCGCCTACTTTATCGGCGCGTAAATTATTTTGTTTGCCGCCGGCTTCAAATATTTGGACCAAATTTTTATTTTTATTGATGGCTTCCAACGATAAATCCTTGTTTTTTGCCAAACCTTTTGAATACCAAGAAGCATCGTTGTAAACCTGGCGAATCAACGCCATACTGCCCATTAAGGAATTTGGATAAATTTGTCTGGATTTTGCACTTTTTTTGAACGATAAATATTGCGCCGACCGCGAATCTAAAATGCGATAAGCATCGGTGGCATTCGGATTTAAAGCAACCAAAAGTCCGTTTCCTCTTATAATTCCGTCCTGAGAATGCGTATTTACAACGCCAAATCCTGCATTTAACAATTCTTCAGCCTGTTTTTTGTCGAATTGAAAAAGGGAAATTGGATCAGTTTCCGGACGAATATGGTCGTTCCAATAATACCCTTCGCGGCTGGCGTCATATTGTGGTGCAACGTTTGAATTTCGCATACTTCCTTGAGCTGCTTTAGGAATTTCAATGCCGAAACTTGAATACAAATCGATAAAAGAAGGATAAATATATTTGCCTTTTAAATCGATTATTTGGGCATTTTTAGGAATGTGAACAGCGGTGCCAATATCAACCACTTTGTCATCTTTAATTAGTAAAGTGCCATTTTCAATAATTTGTGTTGGCGTTACATAAATTTTTGCATTGGTAAACGCATAAGTATTTGTTTCTGTTGTTTTTACACCGGTATTTGCCGGAAAATATTCCTGGGCAGTTGTGCCGATTGTACCCCAAAGCAGCATCAAAAAAAGTAGTTTTTTCATTAAGGAAAGTTAGAATTTAGTTTTGTGAAATTAAATTTATTGATTGATTAAGCATTTTAAGTAGAGCAATTTAATAAAAAATTTACTCATGTGTAAAACTTATTGACAAAATAAATAAAGGCTTCTTTTATTTAAAACATCAATTAAATTTAAGAAGATTTGGCATCAAAACAAGCGTTTTATAATTCTTTTGTTTTATGGTAATTTATTAATAGCACAACCATTTTATTGTAGCTTTTCATCCCGTCTTTTTGTTGATTTGCCTTTAAAAAAGTGTCATAAAAAGTTTTAAAGTATTTTTCCGACCAGTTTTGGTAGGATTCCCAAAAATCTTGGCTTTGTTGGATATCTTTTAAAATACCTTTATTTAGTTTCATTTTGGTTTCTTCAAATTTTTCGGGATCTTTTTGAAAAATTTCAAACAAAGCATAACGCACTGCCATTAAATATGCGGAGTAGTTAAAATATACGTCATTTGAGTTGGTTGCCGCCAAATAACCAATAAAATTGGCTTCACTTTCCGGCCCAATGCCAATTTGATGCGCCAATTCGTGACAAACTACAGCCGGATAGCTATTTTTTGGTATTAAATAATTTACCTGCGCTTCATTTGTGAGCGGATTTAAATAACCGGCAAATCCCATATAAGTTAGCGGAACACTAAATAGGGAATGTTTCGCTTTTAGATTTTCATGGGAATATTGCGGATATTTTTTTTGAAATTGTTGGTAAACAGTATAGGAAACTTCTTTAATTTCCTGATTATTTAAGTTGTTTTCAACAACAACCGTGTCATTTTTAGTAATTGAAAGCTGTACCTGATTTATTTTTGCAATCAGTTTTTCAGTAAAATCGACCAATTCATTTGTGGAATACTTTTCAACATCAAAATTTAGCGATTTAGAAACCGGTTGCCTAAAATAATTTAAACCCCAGTTTAAATGAAAAATAAAAAAAATAATAGATGCAAATCCGCCAATTTTAAACAAGGTGCTTTTTAAATGGAATTTTTTGTTTTTTAGGGAGGTGTAAATATTTATAATAAGTAAAATTGCCAATAAAGCATATAAAATATCACCTATTGAAAAAGGAATCCATCCGAAGATAAAATTTAATAATTTTGAAAGATAAATATAGAGTCCGTTGGAATAATATTTTTCAATTAAAGCAGGATATTGGGCAATAATTCTAAGAAAAGCCCATTGCATAACTAGCAGAACGGTTAATATTTTATAAGTTTTTTTATTGTCCATGGCTCAAAAATAAGCAATAATTTTTCAGCAATCAGGCTTTAACATCTTATTAACAATATTAATACTTGTCAACAATTTTTGTGGAAATAAAATTAAAAATTAACGCTTAAATTGTGTTTTAAAAATTACATTTGCTTTTACCAAAAATGCAATTCTAAAATTCAATTTTTAGTTTAATAAAGAACAATTAATTTTTTAACGGAAAAAAGCAGTACCTTATAAATTTATTGTAAAAACAAGAATAAACAAGCTAACAAACGAAAATAAAGTTTAAAAAAAGTGAAAAATTTGCAACCTGTACAATCATTTACCCCCAAAAAAAGCACTATAATCAGTCTGGAAAAAGGCAAAATTCCGCCACAGGCATTAGATTTGGAAGAAGCGGTTTTGGGCGCCATGATGATTGATAAAAAGGGTGTTGACGATGTTATTGATATTTTGCATCCCGAAGTTTTTTACAAAGAGGCACACCAATTAATATATGAAGCAATTTTTGTTTTATTCAAAAATTCGGAACCAACCGATTTATTGACCGTTGCCAACCAGTTGCGGAAAACCAATAATTTAGAGGCTGTTGGCGGTGATTTTTATTTGGTTCGCCTAACTCAAAAAGTGGCTTCATCAGCGCATATAGAATTTCACGCGCGCATTATTCTTCAAAAATTTATTCAGCGTAAATTAATCACTATTTCTTCTGAAATTATTGAAGAAGCCTACGATGAAACCATAGATGTTTTCGATTTATTGGATGATGCCGAAACAAAATTGTTTGAAGTTACCCAAGGAAATCTGAAAAAAGGTTCTGAAACTTCCGAAGGACTTGTGGCACAAGCGATAAAGAAAATTCAGGAAATATCTAACAAAAAGGGAATGAGCGGTGCTGCGACCGGATTTACACGTTTAGATGAATTAACTTCCGGATGGCAACCGCAAGATTTGGTGATTTTGGCTGCGCGTCCCGGTATGGGAAAAACAGCTTTTGTAATGTCTATGGCAAAAAATATGGCGATAGATTTTGACCAGCCAGTTGCCATATTTTCCTTGGAAATGTCGTCAATACAATTAATTACCCGTATGATTTCCAGTGAAACAGGAATTTCCTCAGGA
>PHDE01000097.1 GCA_002842505.1 Bacteroidetes bacterium HGW-Bacteroidetes-3
ACTTTTAAATCGTTATCATATTTGTTTTAGCCGCGTTGCAAACGCTCTGTTTTTATATGCTAATTAAGTAGGTACTCGTCGCAGACGAGCACCAGAGGATTTCAAAATCGTAAATCAAAAATCATAAATCGTAATTATATTTTGCGTATTCTATGATAAAAACCAAGTGAAAAATTATAAAAAATAAATTCACTCAAAATTTGCAATTAACCGCAAAGAATACGCAATTTTGTTTTGGTTGACATTAGATTACGCTATTTTCAAAATCGTAAATCATAAATCATAAATCGTAATTATATTTTGCGTTAGCGATTGCAGTGAAAAGCCCGCAGGCACGCTTGTGGGCGTGACGAGGACTTGCAACGAAAAGCGCGACCGTTTTTTATGCGGGCATACCCGCGTAAAAAACGGAAACGCCAACCAAAAAAGGTCGGCAGGCCAACCAAAAAGGTCGGCAGGCCAAAAACGTCATTTCACCTTAATAACATTTATCAAATTTAAATTTTCAGCTTTTAACGCTTGCAATTTCTTGTTTATTTCAATTAAAATGCAGCAAAAATTACTCTTATATTTTATATTGATAACGTGTTGATAAAAAATCTTTTTAAAACAACATATTTAGAATATATTTGTAACTCATTCCATTAAAATAATCATCAATGAAATTTATAGTATCAAGCGGTCAATTATTAAAACAGCTTCAAGTATTGGGAGGCGTTATCAACAGCAACAATACATTGCCAATTTTAGATAATTTTTTGTTCGAATTGAAGGAAAACGAATTAAAAATATCTGCTTCGGATTTGGAGACAATCATGAGCACCATTATTGAAGTAGAATCTGAATCTGAAGGATCTGTGGCCATTTCCGCACGATTGTTATTGGATACTCTAAAAACATTTCCAAACCAGCCTTTGACTTTTAAAACTGAGGAAAACAGCACCATTGAAATTAGCTCGAGCCACGGTAAATATGATATGGCTTATTTTGACGGAAACGAATTTCCAAAAGCGGTTACGTTGGAGTCGCCAAGCAGCACCACAATTCCCGGCGACGTCTTGGCAACCGCGATTTCAAAAACAATATTTGCCGCAGGAAGCGACGATTTAAGGCCTGTAATGAGCGGCGTGTTTTTTCAGTTTAATTCGGAAAACTTAACTTTTGTGGCAACAGATGCACATAAATTGGTTAAATATTCACGAACCGATGTTACCGCAAACCAACCTGCGGAATTCATTATGCCAAAAAAACCGCTAAACTTGTTAAAGGGAATATTGACGGGGTCAAACAGCGACGTAACTATTGAATATAACAACTCAAATGCAAAATTTATATTTGACAATGTGGTGTTGGTTTGCCGATTGATTGATGGAAAATACCCAAATTACGAAGCGGTAATCCCAAAAGAAAATCCGAATAAACTAACGGTTGACCGAGGAACTTTTTTAAACTCGGTAAAACGTGTGTCTATTTTCTCAAGCAAAACCACACACCAAATTCGTTTGAAAATGGCAGGAACCGAATTAAATATTTCTGCTGAAGACATTGACTATTCCAACAAAGCGGAAGAACGTTTGGCTTGTGATTACCAAGGCGACGATATGCAAATTGGATTTAACTCGCGTTTTTTAACCGAAATGTTGAGCAATTTAAACTCCAATGAAATTTTAATTGAGATGTCACTGCCAAACAGGGCTGGTATTTTAACGCCTGTTGATGGCGTTGAAGATGGTGAATTTATTACGATGTTGGTGATGCCGGTGATGTTGAATAGTTAGCTATATAAAGAATAGAATATATTAAAAATCCGCTATTCGCGGATTTTTTTGTATTATTGTTTTAAATCCGATTTATGAATTTCTTGGCGCACTTATACCTTTCCAAAGACCACAAAAACATTTTAATCGGCAATTTTATTGCCGATGCGGTGAAAGGAAAAAAACATGAAAATTATCCGAAAGAAATTCAGGCAGGCATTTTATTGCACAGGCAAATAGACTATTTTACGGACACACACCCAATTGTGAGGCGAAGCAAAAGACGCCTGCACGAACGTTACGACCATTATGACGGCGTGATTATCGATATTTTATACGATCATTTTTTGGCTAAAAACTGGGGGAATTATTCAGAAATTTCTTTAGAAATTTACGCTAAAAATGTTTATTCCTTTTTTCAGGAAAATATTGGAATATTTCCGCCGGAAATTCAGAAATTGCTTCCTTATATGATTGAATATAATTGGTTGGTGAGTTACGCCTCCATTTCCGGAATCGAAAAAACGTTAATTGGAATGAACAAACGCACCAAAGGAATTTCAAAAATGGATTTGGCCATAGAAGATTTGATCAAACATTATGAAGAATTTGAATCGGATTTCACGGCATTTTTTGAGGAATTAATGCAATTTACAGAAGAAAAAACTAAAGAATTATTATTAAAATGAAGAAAATTATCCCATTTATTGTCGTTGTTTTTTTATTGATACAATGCAAAAAAAACATCCCGGAAACTGCACAAAATAACAAAATAACCGGATTTATTGCCGACAGCGCCATGGTGGTGAGTGCCCGCGAAGAAGCCTCGAAAATTGGCGTTGCCATTATGCAAAAAGGCGGAAATGCTTTTGACGCGATGATTGCCACAGAACTCGCTTTGGCGGTTGCTTATCCTTTTGCCGGAAATATTGGCGGTGGCGGATTTATGGTTTACAGAACTTCCGACGGCAAAACCGGAGCTTTGGATTATAGAGAAAAAGCGCCGCTCGCCGCTTCAAAAAACATGTATTTGGACGAAAATGGCAATATTATAGAAGGAAAAAGCACGTTGGGTGCGATGGCTGTTGGCGTTCCGGGAACGGTGGATGGCTTGTTTAAAGTGCACCAAAAATTTGGAAGTTTGCCTTTTTCTGAATTGATTCAGCCTTCCATTGATTTGGCCAATAAAGGCGTTGTTGTCACTGAAAAACAAGCGGAAAGATTGGCTTTTTACAAACATTTTTTTGGGGAAGTTAATGACACCATAATTGTTTTGGACGCAGATTGGAAAGCAGGCGACACCATTAAATATGTGAAGCTGGCAAAAACGTTGGAAAGAATTCGGGATTTTGGACGTGACGGATTTTATAAAGGCGAAACTGCGGAAATGTTGGTGAATTATGTCCAAAAATTGGGAGGAATCATCACCAAAAAAGATTTGGAAATTTATGAGGCGAAATGGCGAAACGCCATTGAATTTACCTATAAAGATTTGAAAATTATTGCGATGTCGCCGCCTTCAAGTGGCGGAATTTGCAACGCGCAAATTTTTAAGGCAATTGAACCTTTTGATATCGCTTCTTTCGGACACAATTCCTTAAAATCTGTTCAATTGCTTACCGAAGCGGAAAGAAGGGCTTACGCCGACCGCTCTTATTATTTAGGCGATCCCGATTTTGTGACTATTCCTATTGATACCTTAATTTCTTCAACATACATTCAAAAAAGAATGGCCAATTTTTCTTGGGACAAAGCCACGCCTTCTTCGACTTTAAAACACGGTAATATTGTTGGCTTTGAAAGTGATGAAACCACCCACTATTCCATTGTGGACAAATATGGAAATTCCATTTCCGCAACCACCACTTTAAATGGCGCTTATGGGTCCAAAGTTTATGTTTCTGAAGGTGGATTCTTTTTAAACAATGAAATGGACGATTTCAGCTCAAAACCGGGAATACCTAATATGTTCGGATTAATTGGTGCTGAGGCAAATTCAATCGCACCCGAAAAACGCATGCTAAGTTCTATGACACCAACCATTGTTGAAAAAAACAACCAATTTTATATGTCCGTTGGCTCGCCGGGCGGTTCAACCATCATCACTTCTGTGCTACAAACCATTTTAAATGTTTATGAATTTAAAATGGGAATGCAAGATGCCGTAAACGCGCCGAGATTTCACCACCAATGGCTGCCTGATGTTGTTACTTTTGAACCAAAAGGTTTTGACAGTTTGTTGGTAAATCAATTACAGGAAAAAGGCTATCAAATTAAACAGGAAAATTCAGTAATTTTGGGTAAAGTTGATGCTATTTTGCGTTTGCCCAACGGAAAACTGGAAGGCGGAGCGGATTATAGAGGCGATGACAAAGCGGCGGGGTTTTAAAGCCCCCTAACCCCCGAAGGGCAATGTCATTAAGTTAAGGAAATTTGTCATTCCGACAAAGGAGGAATCACATCAAATTAGCTAACAATTATGAGATTACTCGTACCTCGGAATGACAAAAAAAAGCCGTCAAAGTCTTAACTTAATGACATTGCCCCGAAGGGGGAATTGACAATTGATAAAAAAATGAAAATGAAAATTTTGTTGAAAAATTTGCTTCAACAACTAAACGAATAAGCATAATAAAAATGAATTCCAACACAATAACCAACGGAATTTTAAAAGCCATTGCTGTAATTTCAGGCATTTTATTGCTGTTGTATTTTTTGTTTAAAATTCAATCAATCCTTATTTATATTGCAACTGCGGCTGTGATTTCATTAATTGGAAGTCCAATTATTCTCTTTTTAAAAAGAAGGTTGAAATTTCCAAATACTTTGGCCGTTCTAGCAACTATGTTATTGTTTTTGGGAATTCTAACTGGAATAATAAGTATGTTTATTCCGCTCATCATTAAACAAAGCGAAAATTTATCGCTCTTAAATATCGATCGGCTCCAAACCACTATCCAACATCTTCTAAATGAGGTGAACGATTACTTTTTAATGCATAATATCGATATTTTAAATGAATTAAAAAATGCTGATTTATTTCAAAATATTAAAGTCATTCCAAATTTATTGAATTCAATTATTGTTACGATTGGAGATTTAAGTATTGGCTTATTTTCAGTGCTGTTTATTGCTTTCTTTTTTATGAAAGATACTCATATTATAGAGAATTCGCTCTATGTTTTGGTAAATGATAAAAATGAAACGAAACTAAAAAAATCGTTAACAACTATTAAAAATCTATTATCAAGATATTTCATTGGCCTAGTACTTCAAATTACTGTTTTATTTATAATTTACACGATTATTCTGCTCATTTTTGGCATAGAAAATGGTATTGTAATCGCCTTTTTATGTGCCTTATTAAACTTAATTCCTTATGTAGGCCCTTTAATTGGTGGGATTTTAATGTTTTTTTTAACAATGAGCAGCAACTTAGGGCAAGATTTTCAAACCGAAATATTGCCAACTACTGTGTACGTAATGATTGGCTATTTATTTGCCCAATTAATCGATAATTTTTTAAGCCAACCTTTAATATTTTCAAATAGTGTGAAATCGCATCCGTTGGAAATATTTTTAGTGATTATTATAGGCGGCATTTTATTTGGAATTACAGGAATGATCGTCGCCGTACCAACGTATACCGCCATAAAAGTAATTTTAAAAGCATTTTTACCGACCAATAAAATTGTGAAATTAATGACTAAGGATTTGTAATTTTTAAAAATAATATTTTGGACCTGTTTGCCTTTTCGGTTGGCGTTCCCTTTCAGGTCAGGCTTTCGCTGCTCGCTTCCCGTAAAAACGGGAGAGCTCAAACAAACCGCTCAATCCTTAACGCAAATTCAACTAAAATTGAATAATTAAAGTTTAAAGATTAAACATTAGATTTACAACAAAAATATGACGTTATGAAAAATGAAATCACCATTCCAGATCAAATAATCACCAATAAAATATATGTAATCAGAGAACAAAAAGTAATGCTAGATGAAGATTTAGCTGAACTTTATAAAGTTGAAACCAAACAATTAAAAAGACAAGTCCGAAGAAACATAGAGCGTTTTCCTGAAGATTTTATGTTTGAACTCTCTAAAATTGAATTTGAAATCTTGAGGAGCCAAAATGGCACCTCAAAATGGGGAGGAACCCGTTATGCGCCTTATGCTTTTACAGAACAGGGCATAGCGATGTTATCAAGTGTTTTAAGCAGCCAAACAGCCATAAAAGTTAATATTCAAATAATTAGGGTATTCACCAAAATAAGGCAACTATTCACAGATAATTTAAGCATAAAACTTGAAATTGAAGACATCAAAAAGAAACTCACCAGCCAAAATAAAAATATAGAATTGGTTTTTAGCTATTTGGATGAACTGTTGGAAAAGAAAGAAAATGAAATTCCGAGAACTAAAATAGGTTTCAAAAAAGATTAAACAATAAAAATAATGACAACTTTTAGCATAATACCAAACAAAATTAAGATGCTACCCTCTTAAAATAAAAATAACAACATATTGAATCACAACATTTTAAATAAAAAAATTCAAGACTTTATCAACGTCAATTTAAAGTCAAATCTCACAAAACTGATTTTAAAAGGAAGTCCGTTTGAAGAAGTTTCCATCCAGGAAATTGCAGACCAAATATTGGCGAAAAACAGTTGTAAAAAAAAATTGCCGACTTGGTTCGATGCCGAAAATATTTATTATCCGAATAAATTGAACATAGAACAAACCTCTTCGGAAATTACCGCCAACTATAAATCCGATCTGGTTTCAGGAGCAACATTAATCGACATAACGGGCGGATTTGGTGTGGACGCTTACTTTTTTTCACAAAAAGTTGAAAACATAACACATTGTGAAATTTCCGAAGATTTATCGGCAATGGTGACGCATAATTTTAAAAAGTTAAAAGTAAAAAATATCACAACGCATTTTGGCAACGGTATTGAATTTCCGGAAAAATCCAAAGAAAAATTCGATTGGATTTACGCCGATCCTTCCAGAAGAAATGATGCCAAAGAAAAAGTATTTTTACTGAAAGATTGTTTGCCAAACATTCCGGAAAACCTAGATTTATTGTTTCAAAAAACCAATCATATTTTACTCAAAATTTCTCCTATTTTAGATATTTCCAGCGCCATAAATGAATTGAAATATGTAAAAGAAATTCACGTGGTTGCCATTGAAAATGAAGTGAAAGAATTGCTGTTTTTATTGCAAAAAAATTACACGCAAAATATTGACATAAAAACAATTAACTTCAACAAAGAAGAAAATCAATCATTTAATTTCAGTTTAAATAAAGAAGTTTACGCAACTTTTTCCGAACCAAAAAAATACCTTTTTGAACCCAATGCAGCAATTTTAAAGGCAGGCGCGTTTCAACAAATTTCGGCATACTTTAATATCGATAAATTGCATCAGCATTCCCATTTGTACACTTCAAATAAATTAATCGATTTCCCCGGTAGAAAATTTGAAATAAAACATTGCATTTCTTACGATAAAAAGCAATTGTTAAAATTAATTCCCACAAAAAAAGCAAATATTACTACCCGAAATTTCCCGGAAACTGTTGCTCAAATTCGGAAAAAAACAGGATTAAAAGATGGAGGAAACCAATACCTTTTTTTTACAACCGATATTCACAACAAGCTTATGGCGCTCATTTGCGAGAAAGCATAAAAGTTGTTTTAGCAAACATCATTAAAATTTAGTAATTTTAGCCGTTTATACTCAATAAAATGGCAAATAAAAATATACGTTCGTTATCGTTTAGAAAGGAATTGGATGATAATTTGTTCGAAAATATCGCAGATTTATCGCATAAAAACGCTCCAAAAGAAGAATTTCAGGAACTCGCAAAACGGTTTCTGATTGACGATTCCGTGATTGCGGGAACGGCTTCTTTTTACGATTTTACCAGAGAAAACAACCGCAACAAAAAAATACACGTGTGCAGCGGAACGGCTTGCATGGTGGCAAATACCCAAAATAGTCTTCATAAAAATTTAGAAAATCATTTTGAAAAAGAGGAAATTGGTCACGCCGCCTGCGTAGGACGTTGCCACGCCAACAATGCGTTTATGTACAATGGCAATACGTATTCATCTTCAAATGAAAAGGAACTTGAAAGCATCATTGTTGACAAAAATTATCAAGAAAATAAATACAACGTTGGCTGCAATACCACGCCAATTTTAACTTCAAAAATTGAAAATATTGAAGCCTTTTATAAATTGGCTGAAAAGCATAAAACAAATCCTCAACATATTATTCAGGAAATAAAAATTTCCAATTTACGAGGTCGCGGCGGTGCCGGTTTTCCGTTTTGGTTTAAGTTAGATGCTGTTGTTAAAGAAACAAACGTCCAAAAATACATTGTTTGCAATGCCGATGAAGGTGATCCGGGCGCTTATTCTGATATGTATTTAATGGAACATCAGGCGCATAAAGTGCTTTTCGGTATGTATATGGCAGGATTAACCGTTGGTGCAAATACCGGCGTTTTATATATCAGGGGAGAATATCCGGATTCGATTCGAATTGTGGGTGAAGCAATTGAATATTTAAAAGAAAAAAACCTGATTGGCGATTTTAAATTCAAAATTATTCGCGGACAAGGTTCTTATGTTTGCGGCGAGGAAACCGCTTTGCTGAGTTCTATAGAAGGATTGCGCCCGGAAGTTCGCGTGCGTCCGCCCTATCCCGCACAATACGGATTGTTTGGAAAACCAACAGTTTTGAGCAATGTGGAAACTTATGCGAACATTCATTGGATTTTAGAAAACGGCGGAGAAGCTTATGCGAAATTGGGAACAAAACAATCAACCGGAACAAAATTGGTTTCATTGGACAGTTTTTTCAACACACCAGGAATGTATGAAATTGAAATGGGAACGCCGTTAAAAACCATATTTGAGGAATTTGGAAATGGATTAAAATCGGAAATAAAAGCATTTCAAATTGGCGGGCCATTGGGCGGCATCGTGCCTTTTCATAAAATTAATGAGTTAACATTGGATTTTGAATCGTTAAATCAAAACGGATTTTTATTGGGACACGCCAGTGTGGTTTCCATTCCAAAAGATTTTCCGATGATTCAGTTTTTAGAACATTTAATGGAATTTACTGCGGATGAATCCTGCGGAAAATGTTATCCGTGCCGTATTGGCTCTTTCAGAGGAATGGAAATGCTTCAAAAAGCGCAAAACGAAAACTATAAAATTGACCGACAGTTATTTGATGATTTATTGGAAACCCTTGAAATTGGATCGCTTTGTGCATTGGGTGGTGGAATTCCGTTGCCGGTAAAAAATGCATTGCAGTATTTTGAAGAAGAGTTGAAAGCGTATTTTAAAGAAGTTTAACCGCAAATTTCGCAAAGTTTTACGCAAAGAACGCAAGAAATAAAATTAATACTGAAAGCGTATTTTGAATAAGCATAGTGCCAATTTCGCAAAGAATTACGCAAAGTTCGCAAGAAATAAAAAATATGAATGAAAACGAAATTTCTAAAGTAATATTTGATTGTGCATTAAAAATACATAAAAATTTGGGTCCCGGTTTGTTGGAAAGTGCTTATGAAGAATGCCTATTTTATGAATTAAAAAAGTGTGGATTAAAAGTAGAAAAACAAAAAGCATTACCGCTAATTTATGAAGAAGTTAAATTGGAAATAGGATATAGAATTGACATTATAGTTGAAAATAAAGTAATTATTGAAGTAAAGTCCGTTGACGCGTTAAATGATGTCCATTTAGCACAAATATTAACGTATTTAAAATTATCAGATTGTAAATTAGGGATGCTCATAAATTTTAATGTCACATTCCTTAAAAACGGAATAAGAAGAGTCGTAAATAACCTTTAGCGAACCTTGCGTAACTCTTTGCGCCCTTTGCGGTTAAAAAAAATAAAAATAATGAAAGCATTTATAAACAACATCGAACACGAATTCTTACAAGGGGAAACTATGTTGGAATTTGTCAGAAGAATTGAAGAAAATAAAAATGCCATTCCAACTATGTGCCAGGATGATCGATTGGAAAATTTCGGTTCTTGCAGGGTTTGTTCGGTTGAAGTGGCTCGCGAAAAAGACGGTTTGACCAAAACGATGGCTTCTTGCCACACGCCTATTTCTGAAGGATTGTATATTTATCATAACACTGAAAAAATAAAACGCCTTCGCAAAAATATTGTTGAATTGGTATTAACCGACTATCCTTCAGATAAAATTTTTCCTTCCGAAGGCAAAAAAGCGACACCTTTTCAGGAAACCATTGCGCAAATTGGAATTCCGAATATCCGTTATCCGCAAGGAAAAAATCATTTAGACATTCAGCCAGATCGGGCGCATCCTTATATAAAATCGGATTTATCGCAGTGCATCAATTGTTTTAGATGTGTAAGAGCTTGTGAAGAAATTCAGGGAGAAATGATTTTGGGGATGTCGGGTCGCGGATTCGCCACCAACATTATCAAAGGTTTCGATACCACTTTCAATGAGTCGGCCTGCGTTTCTTGCGGTGCCTGCGTTCAAACTTGTCCGACCGAAGCGCTGACCGATAAATACGAAACCAAAACCTTAATTCCAGATAAAACTGTTAGAACAACCTGCACGTATTGCGGCGTTGGCTGTCAGTTAGAAGTTGCCGTTATAGACGGAAAAATAAGGGGAATTCAGGCTCCGGAAACTGCGGAGGTAAATCAGGGACATACTTGTTTAAAAGGTCGTTTTGCTTTTCAGTTTTACAACCATCCTGACAGATTGCGGGAACCTATGATTAAAAAGAATGGAAAATTTGAGGTGGTTACCTGGGATGAGGCATACACTTTTATCGCTTCGAAATTAACCGACATCAAAAATAAATATGGTGCAGATGCCATTGGCGGAATTTCTTCGTCAAGGGCCACCAATGAAGAGAATTATTTAATGCAAAAAATGATTCGCGTAGCCGTTGGCACCAACAATATTGATGGTTGCGCAAGAGTTTGCCACGCGCCTACCGCTTTCGGAATGCAAAAATCATTTGGAACAGGTGCTGCCACAAATTCCATAGAAGATTTAAAACAAACCGACGCTATTTTTCTTTTTGGGGCGAATCCTGTGAAAGGCCATCCGGTAACGGGCGCTAAAATAAAGCAGGCTTTTATGAAAGGCGTGACTTCGATCGTTGTTGATCCGATTAGAACAACTTTGGCCGATTTGGCGACTTATTTCCTTCAAATCAGGCCGGGAACCAATGTGGCCGTTCTTAACATGATGTCCTATTATATCATCAAAGAAGGTTTGGTGAATCAACATTTTATAGATTCGTATACAGAGAAATATACCGAATTTAAAAACCACGTTGAATCTCTTAATATGGACGAGTTAGAAACACTCACGGGAGTTTCTAAAAATTTGGTGAGAGATGCAGCGATTGCTTATGCTTCCGCAGAAAGAGCGATGGAATTTCACGGGTTGGGCGTTACAGAACATTTTCAAGGAAGCAAAACGGTGATGTTATTGTCCAATTTAGCGATGATGACAGGAAATGTTGGACGAAACGGTGTTGGTTTAAATCCGTTGCGCGGACAAAATAATGTTCAGGGTTCAGCCGATATGGGCGTACAACCGCATCAGGGAGCTGGCTATATGGATGTAAGCAAACCAGATGTTCAAAAGTATTTTGCACAAAAATATGGGATTGAAAAAATGCCTGAAAGTGCCGGGTTAAAAATTCCTGAAATGCTTGATGCCGCCATAAACGGAAAAATAAAAGCGCTGTATATTATGGGTGAAGACACCATTATGACTGACCCAAACTCTTATCACAGCATAAAAGCGTTTGAAAAATTGGAATTGATTGTGGTGCAGGAATTATTTATGACCGCAACTTCTGAAATGGCTGATGTGGTGTTGCCGGCTTCCTCTTATTTTGAAAAAAACGGCACTTTCACCAACGGAGAACGACGTGTGCAACGCGTGAATAAAGTGATTGAACCTATAGGAAACACAAAACCCGACGGACAGATAATCATTGATGTAATGAGCAGATTGGGTTATAACCAACCAACCGGATTGATTTATGATGCCGCAAAAGTTATTGAAGAAATTGCAGATGTGATTCCTTTTATGAAAGGGTTGACTTGGGAACGTTTGGGTGAGAACGGATTGCAATGGCCGATTAAAGAAGATGGAACCGATACAAAAATGCTTCATATAGGTGGGAATTTCAAAAAAGGAATAGGAACTTTTCACCATTTCGATTTTGAAGAATCCCCAGAAATTGTTTCCCACGGAAAATTTTATCCCTTTATTTTGACCACAGGTCGAGAACTGGAACATTATAATTCCGGAACGATGACTCGTAGAACCGACAATCAAATTATCTTGGGAAAAGATATTTTAGAAGTGCATCCGAAAGACGCTTTGGCCAAAGGAATTAAAGACGGTGACATCGTTAACTTGTTTTCCGACAGGGGAAGTGTAAACATTCCAATTAAGTACGCCAAAACAGTTAAAAGAGGCGTTTTAAGAACAACTTTTCATCAACCTGAAGTATTTATCAATTTAATCACGGGAAGCGTTGGAGACAAAGAAACAATGACTCCAGAATACAAAGTGGTGGCCGTTGATTTTGAGAAGGTTTAATATTGGGGATGAGTCCGAAGTCCGAAGTTCAAAAAGGGAATAGGAAACAGTCCGAAGACCGAAGACGGAAGTCCGAAGACTGAAGTTAAAAAGGGATTAGGGAATAGGCAAAATGGATTTTTTGATTTACGATTTACGATATCAGATTTACAATGTTAAATATTAAATGTTAGGAATTTCTTCCGTCTTCGGTCTTCGGACTTTTAACTTTGAAACTTTCAACTTTGCAACTTTAAAACTTTACAACTAAAAAAAAATATGCAGACATTAAAATACGAAGGCCTACAACTTACTAATGGCGTTTCTAAAAAAGTAACCGACGCTTTGGTGGTTGAGGCTGCTTTGCAAATAAATATAAATACAGAACCATATACGGTGGTGATGCGAACGCCTGGCGACGATTTTGAATTGATTAGAGGCTTGCTGTATGCAGAAGACATTTATAAAGGAAAAGAAAATTTAACCATTGAAGTTGTTGAAAAACGAGAAAACGGATTTTCCATATTAAACGCTTCCATCCCTAAAAAAAAGCTCGGAAAAGGGTATTTAAACAAACGTACGTTGCTTTCCGTATCTTCATGTGGTATATGCGGTAAACAAAAATTGGAAGACATCAATTATAGCGGATCCAAATTAACAAACAAAAATTATTTCGACAATACTCGGTTAGTGACAATGTTTGCTGAAATGAAAGCAAAACAGGAAACATTTGAAGTTTCAGGAGGTTCTCACGCAGCGGCCATTTTTAATAAGAATTATGAAATTATTTCTTTAAAAGAAGATATTGGAAGGCATAATGCAGTAGATAAAGTGGTTGGTGAATTGTTAAACAAAAACCAATTGAAAGAATCTTTTGTGATGTTAGTGAGCGGCAGGGTTTCCTATGAGATTATTTCAAAAGCCTTTATCGCTAAAATTCCAATCGTGGTCGCTGTCTCTGCCTGTTCCACTTTAGCGGTCGATTTTGCCAAAGAATTTGGCATTTGCTTAATTGGTTTCTCACGCGGCAACAAAGCAACTGTTTATGCGGAGTAAGTTTGAAAGACAGAAGACGGAAGACCGAAGTCCGAAGACAGAAGACAGAAGACAGAAGACAGAAGACAGAAGACAGAAGACAGAAGACGGAAGACAGAAGACAGAAGACAGAAGTCAGAAGACAGAAGTCAGAAGACAGAAGTCCGAAGACAGAAGACAGAAGACAGATGTTCATGATAACAAATACCAAAAATTCAAAATACATCCCCCACTAGCGCGAGCTCGAAAATTAACTTTAATGGAAGCACGAGTGTGACGCTCAGGCAAGCATGGGGGTTAAACCTAATACCGATTATGTGTTCAATATAGTCCAATAAATTGTACTATTTTCACACTATATCGGCATTATATCAGGGCTGTTTTGGACTAAATTATAAATCAA
>PHDE01000253.1 GCA_002842505.1 Bacteroidetes bacterium HGW-Bacteroidetes-3
CTGCAGAACCATGGATTTCACCAAACGCCCCATGATCGGTTATATTCTGGTTGACGATACCGGAATGCGGACCAACAAAGAGTTTGATTACTGGATTGGCCTTGCGCTGGAGTTTAATAAATATGCAAAGGCTTCGAAGAAAAGGAAGGGGTAGGGGTTGAAACTTTACATGATTTGCATTTCAGAATTTCTTTATTAGCTTATAGTCGAAATATTTTATTTTTGGCAAGAACTAGAACTGATGCATTTCAGATCTATTAAGTAAGCAGCATTTATAACAAACCACACCAACAGAAAAACAGCCTAAATTATACAAATGAAGCAAAAAGAACTATCAGAATTAACAGACCAGGAACTGTTACAGGAAGCAAAAAAAATGAAATCAAATTCCATTACGAATGCTGTATTAATTGGAGTCATGATTGGGATTGTAATTTACAGCATCGTTAAAAACAGTTTGGGATTTTTCACATTAATCCCTTTGTATTTTGCTTTCAGGTTTTTTAACAATTCGAAAGAAAAGGCAGCACTGGAAAAACTGTTAAAAGAACGGAATCTAAATTAAAAGATGGTGGAGAATTGTAAAAACTGCGAAACAGAAGTGACCCAAAATTACTGCCCAAATTGCGGACATCCTGCAATCTTGAAAAGAATTGATGGACACTATATTCTTCATGAAATTCGCAATGTCTTGAATTTTGAAAAGGGTATTTTATTTACAATCAGGGAATTAACAATTAATCCCGGCAAAAACATAAAAGACTTTTTAAATGAAAATAGAAACAGATTGGTTAAACCAATAGTGTTCTTAATTGTTGCTTCGTTGATCTACACGGTATTTAATAATTTTTTCAACATTGAAGATGGTTACATAAATTACTCAGACACTAAAGAATCTGCGACGCTTACCATTTTCAAATGGGTACAAGGGAATTATGGTTATGCGAATATTATTATGGCCCTTTTTATCGGATTGTGGTTGAAGTTATTTTTCAGAAAACACCAATACAATTTTTTTGAAATTTTAATTCTTCTTTGCTTTGTAATGGGCATAGGAATGTTAATTTATACAGTATTTGGAATTGTTCAGGGCCTGACGGATATTAAGTTAATGCAAGCCGGAGCAATTGTGGGTTTTATCTATACGACCTACGCCGTTGGACAATTCTTCGACAAGAGAAAACTATTAAGCTATGTTAAAGCATTGTTTGCATACCTGCTGGGAATGTTAACCTTTTCACTGTCAGCAATAGCAATAGGGACAATAATTGATTTGACAATCCAAAAATAAAAGTATCAATTAATCGGGCAGGAGTCCCGCCAGCAGATGACCAGCGGGGAGATTATGGAATTTCTATTTAATTAGAAACCCAATAGCAGTAGCTTAGTCCACCCTGGTTAGCGTTAGTTTTACAAGACACTCTGCAAACAATCACAAACAAAACAAAATGAGAAAAAATATTATCCTGATTTGCCTTTCCTTGTCAATTTTATCCGCTTATGCACAAGTTGACAAAAGTTCGGACTTATATAAAGCAATTCTATCAAATGACAGTTTGCTTTTTAATGTTGGGTTCAACACCTGCGATATTACGCAGTTTGAAAACCTGTTAAGTGAAAATTTTGAATTCTTTCACGATAAAGACAGCATTTCACACAAAAAAGAATTTTTATATAATTTGAAAA
>PHDE01000098.1 GCA_002842505.1 Bacteroidetes bacterium HGW-Bacteroidetes-3
AGAAACAATATCGTTAAAAGTTTGCTGCAATCCCAAACCAATGCCCACAAGCAAAGCGGCAGAACCCGCAATCAACACCGTGATTTTTACCCCAATAGTTTCCAGCAAAAACGCAAAAGCAATCACCCAAATTACGTATTTAATAATTTGAAACAATGCGTAGGTATTTCCCAAATTCTGGCTTTTTAGCTTTTGTTTGCGAAACATCGTTGTTTTAATGAGCCATAACAAGATTTTGGTAATCAAAAAAACGATGACAACAGCCACTAAAGTATAAACTCTCAAAGTGTATTTCCCTAAACTGAACAACTCAAATTCCAAAAAATCACGTATTATATCCATATTTTTTTATGTTGCAATTTAAAATTTGCTCATTATTTCCTTTTATTTTTTTAAACAAACTCCAGTCTTCCGACTTCCAACTTCGGTCTCCGGTCTTCCGTCTTCCGTCTTCCGTCTTCCGTCTCCCAACTTCCGTCTTCCGTCTTCCGTCTTCGGTCTTCCGTCTCCCAACTCCAGTCTTCGGTCTCCGGTCTTCCGTCTTCCGTCTCCCAACTTCAGTCTTCGGTCTTCGGTCTTCCGTCTCCCAACTTCCGTCACTATTTCCCTCTCACCAATACTCATTAATTTTAGCCATTAAATCCTTTCGGTTAAACGGTTTTATAAGAATATCATTACAGCCCGCCTCTTTTATAAGCTGTATATCAACAGCCGTAGAATAAGCCGTTTGCGCTATAATGGGCAAATTAGGCGCGAGTTTTCTAATTTCTTTAGTAGCCTCAATTCCATTCATTACGGGCATTTTAATATCCATTAAGATCAATTCTATTTGGGGATTTGATTTAAACAAATTTATGGCTTCAAGACCATTTTCTGCTCTTAGAATATTCATATTTGAATCCGACAACAATTCTTCTATCAACATAAAATTAAAATCTTCATCTTCAGCAACTAACAAGGTTTTGGTTTCTTCTAAAGTAAATTCTTCCATGATATTAACCTCTTCACTTAATAAATTTTTCTTTAAAACTTTTTTAAACGGTATTGTAACGTAAAATATGGAACCTTTACCAATTTCCGATTGCAACTTTATGTTTCCGCCCAACAATTCGGCATATCCTTTAGAAATGGACAAACCCAATCCTGAACCGCCAAAAACCCGGGTGCTTGTTCTTTCCACTTGGCTAAACCGGTCAAAAATTTCTTCTTGCATATTTATGGGAATTCCAATACCCGTATCTTCAACAAAAATTTCGAGCTGGTTTTCTTTAACTTTATAGCCCATCTTAATAAATCCTTCACTGGTAAATTTTAATGCGTTTCCCACTAAATTGGTGATGATTTCCAGCAGTTTTGTTTCATCAGTAATAATGCTGTCTTCTTCATTTGGTAACGCTAGCTGTAAATTAAAGTCAATATTTTTAGCTAAAACTTTTTCTTTAAATTGATCATAAACCAATTTAAGCAGGGAGTTTAAATTAAATTCTTTTTCTGAAATTTTTTCCTGACCCGATTCTATCGTGGCTATATTAATAATATCGGTAATTATGGAAAGCAACTGTTCACTGCTTTTTATGACAATATCGGCATATTTGTTCTTTCTTTCGAAAGAAAGTTCGGGATCTTTAAGAAAACCTGAAAATCCGATAATGGCGTTCATTGGCGTTCTAATTTCATGGGAAATATTGTGCAAAAAAGCCGTTTTTAAACGATCGCTTTCTTCTGCCTTTTCTAACGCGTTAATTAAAGCTGTTTCGTGATTTTTTTTCTCTGTAACATCTTCTTTTACGCCTAAAAAATGGGTAATTTTTCCTTCATCATTTTTAATTGGTGAAATGGACGCCTGTTCCCAATAAAGGCTACCGTCTTTTTTTCTATTCAATAATTCCCCAAACCATTCTTTTCCTGAAGTAATGTTTTGCCACAATTGCTCATAAATTTCTTTGCTTTGGGTTCCGGAGTTAAAAATTCTTGGGTTTTTTCCAATAACTTCATTTTGAGAATAACCCGTAACTTCCACAAATTTTTTGTTTACATACTCAATATTGCCTTTAAGGTCTGTTATTAAAACAGTTGCCGGACTTTGTTCCACTGCTTGGGAAAGTTTGCGCAATTCATCAACTGCCTTTTTTCTTTTTGTTTGGTCAAAAAGGTATCCCTTAAAAAATTTTAATTTCCCCTTAGAGTCAAACCCTCCATTTATGTTAGCAATTACATTTATGATGGTGCCATCAACGCGTTTAATTTCTCCTTCAAAAGTGGTTAACGTTTTATTTTCTTGTAATTTAATAATTAACTCATTTCTGTCTCCCTCATTTACATATACTTTACGCATATCATAGCTTAAAGCTTCTTCTTTGGATGAAAATCCTAAAATTTTTAGATACGCCGGATTGCAATTCAAGAGTTTCCCATCAACGGTGGAAATATAATCACCCGTTAAATCGTCATCAAAAAAACTTTTATATTCTTCCCTGCTTTTTAACAATTCCTCTTCCGCAATTTTCCGCTTTGAAATATCGCGGCTTACGCCAATAATTTTTGAAGGAAAATTGTCATTATTTAATACCATAGAAACCTTCACTTCTGTCCAAACTATTGTGCCATCTTTTTTTATTACTTCCAATTCAAGTAACTGAGAATCGGGTTTCACTTCCATTTTTTTATCTAAAACAGGATTAAAAACGATAATTGCTTTTCGCAGTTTTTTATAAGATGCAGGCGTTAAAACTTGTGAAATAGGCTTGTGCAGCAGCTCTTCGGGCTTGTATCCTTTAAGAATTTCTACAGACGGACTTACATAAGTGAATTTTAAATTTAAATCGAGCGTAAAAATAACATCGCCAGAGTTTTCTGCCAATAATTTGTATTTTAGTTCACTGGCAATAATTTCCTTTTGTTTAATTTCTAATTGATGCTTTTGGTAAGCATTCAACAACATAGACGGCAATCTTAATAAGTAGTGTTCTCTTTTCACCAAATAGTCATCGGCGCCCAATTTTAAGGCTTGCACGGCAACCTCTTCATTTCCGTGACCTGTAACCAACACAATTGGCAAGGAAAGTTTTCGCTCTTGCCTAATTATTTTAATAGCCTCTAAAGCATTTGTTCCCGGCAAACGATAATCCATTAATAAAACGTCAAATTTAGCTGTTTCCTCTTCTGATTTTTGGAGTAATTTTAAAGCTTCATTAGCTGTTGAAACAGATTTTAAGTGCAAATAAGGCGCGTGTTGCTTAAAATGTCTTTTGGTAAATTCAATATCCGCCTCGTGCCATTCTGCATATAAAACATTGATAATTTTCGATTTATTTTTATTGGTTTTTTTAAAATTTTTAATGGCAAATTTAATGGCTTCGGGAAGTTTTTTAAGATAGTCGGTAGTTTTCGCTAAATAATCATCCGCACCGGTTTTTAAAGCCGTAATGGCAATTTCTTCGTCACTTATGCCTGTTAAAATAATGATGGCAATGGGTATGTTTTTTTGTCGAATGTTGGTAAGCACGTCTATTCCGTTGCCGTCGGGCAAGTTTAAATCGAGTAACAACAAATCGTAATCACTTTCGCATTGGATCATTTTTTCTGCTTCAGCAATTGTTCTGGCGTTATGCAAAATACATTCAGGAAATGCTTGGGAAATGGCACGTTGCGTTAAATCGATATCAATGGCGTTATCTTCTAGGTAAAGGATTTTCATAAACAGCTATTTTTTCAAAAAATAATACTAATGCAAATTGGTTTTGTTCAAAATTGTCCAATACAATTCAATTTGTGCCGCCACTTCAACAAATTTATCAAAGCTAACGGGCTTAACAATATAAGAATTTACGCCTAATTCATAGGCTTCAGCAATGTCTCTTTCATCTCCGGAAGAAGTTAAAACCACTACGGGAATTGTATTATAAACTTGGTGCGTTTTTAAAGTTTTCAACACTTCAAGTCCGTCAATTTTTGGCAATTTCAAATCGAGCAAAATTACAACAGGAATTTGCCCGCCTTTATCCCATAAATCAATTTGTTGCAATGCCATTTCTCCGTCACGGGCAACCACAATATTATTGGTGAGATTTCGGCTTTTAAATGCACGTAAAGTAAGGTCTACATCTACCGGGTTGTCTTCCACCAATAAAATAGGCAGATTTTTTAATTTTGCATTCATAAATTCTTATATTTTAATTTTTGGAATTTGAAGGTAGAAAGTAGCTCCATTTCCTACAGTGCTTTCAGCCCAAATTTTACCGCCCATTTTTTCCATCGATTTATGTGACATTGCCAAACCAATTCCTGTACCGGGGAATTCTTCTGGCAGGTTAAGTTGTTGAAATATCTCAAAGATACGGTCTTTATACTTCATATCAAATCCAATTCCGTTGTCTTTCATAGAAATTAACCAAAATTTCGGCTCCTCAATAAGTGAGATTTCAATTTTTGGATTTTTGTTTTTTGCGGAAAATTTAATGGCATTTTCGGTAATATTTCTCAAGGCGATTGACAAACCTTTACTGTCCGCAATAATTTCAATATCAGGAATTTTTATGTTAAACAAGGTTTTTTTGGAGGAGGCGTCAACCTCAAAGGAATCTATGATGGTATTGATAAATTTTTTTATTTTGATGGATTCCATTCGTAGCGTTGCTCTTTCCAAACGAGAATAGTCCAGCAAATCTTCTATGAGCCTATTCATTTGTTTGGTTCCGTTTCTAATCGTTTTTACAAAATATTTTGCTTCTTCATTTAAATCTTTGGCGTAAAGTTCTTCCAGCAATTTACTGTATCCGTCAATGCCGCGCAATGGTGCCTTTAAATCGTGCGAAACTGAGTAGGTAAATGTTTGCAGTTCTTTGTTTGCGGCATCTAATTGTGCGGTACGGTCAATGACGCGTTGTTCCAATTCGGCATTTAATATTTTAATTTCTTCTTGTGCCTTTTTACGGTCGGTAATTACCTCTGAAAATAGAATCAACCCTCCAATTTCACCTTCTTTATCGTACCAAGGATGAATTTCCCAACGTAACCAGCCAATGCTGCCGCTATTTTGCACAAACTGCTCTTCATCGGCTTTTAAAATTTCACCGGCCAAACAACGCTTATGAAGCGCTTTCCATTCCACTTTTAACTCGGGAAAAATTTCATAATGAGAATGCCCAATGATATTTTTTTCACCCAATTCATAATCTAATTTAAATCGATTGCTCACCACAATATATTTCATTTCTTTATCAAACATAGCAATGGCGGCTGGAGAATACTTTACAAAAAGTTTAAGTATTTGTTCGTTTCTTTTAAGTTCATCTTCTGCTTTTTTACGTTCAGTAATATCCATCAAAGTTCCCTTAACAATAACGCCTTCACCTTTTGAATTTCGTTCCATAACTTGCCCAATCACATTTAGCCAATGGATGGATTTATCAGGAAAAACAACTCTAAAATCGAAGGTGTATTTATCTGGTCCGCCAGAAGCAACAGATTTTTGAATAAATCCTGATGAAATTTCACGATCTAAAGGATGTGTTGCCTTCACAAAAGTGCCCATTTCCCATACTGCCTGTGGCGGAAGGCCATACAAATGGTCGTGATTTTTGGAACGCTCCATAGTATTTGTGCTAAAATCATATTCCCAAACTGCCACATTTGCCAGTTCTGTGGACAAGCGTAAGTTTTCTTCACTTTTTTTAAGATTTTCTTCTGCTTTTTTACGCTTGGTGATATCTATAGCCATGCTAATCACAAGTCTATTTTTTTCTGAATCGTGTCCTATTGGTGCTGAGCTGATTGCCCAAATTCTTTTCTCGCCATTTTTGGTGGCAATTTCATATTCTCCTTCGTCCTTTCTCTTGTCAATTTCATAAAGCAGGTTAATTTCTTCTTTTACCACCTCTATTTTTTCTCCATAAGCCAGTTGTGTCCATTTTTCAATGGTTGGTATTTCCTGATGTGAATAACCGGAAATTTCTTGCCAAGTATCATTAATTAAAACAACCTCGCCTTTTTCTGAGTGAATCATAATAGGAAATGGCGCACTCATCACGGCATTTCTGAATTTTTCTTCACTTTCTTTTAATGCTGCTTCTGCCAGTTTTCGTTCGGTAATATCCACCATTGCGCCCACCATTCGTAATGCTTTGCCATTTTCATCGCGTTTTACGGTACCGCGATCATAAACATTTGAGTAAGTGCCGTCATTGCACCTAAAGCGATACTCATCTTCCCAAAATAGCTCTTTGCCATTAACAAGTTCAAAAAAGAATTTTTCCACTTTTTCTCTTTCATCGGGATGAATTTTTTCCAGCCACCAATTGGGTGTTGCTTCGTTATTTTCAAGTATATGACCAAATAATTCTGTTACACCAAAATTCCACCAAACAATATTGGTGTTTAGATTCCAGTCCCAAAGCGCATCATTTGTTGCTTTGGAAATTAATTCGTTTCGTTCATAACTTTCAATTATTGCTTTTTCTCTTTGTTTGCTTTCGGTAATGTCTGTAGAAATACCGCCAACGGCATAAATATTTCCTTCAGCATTAAAAAGCGGAAATTTAGACGTTAAATAAAAATGTTTCCCGTCTGATTCTAAATTTTCTTCTTCAAAAATGATCGGTTTTTTTGAATTAATCACCCCTAAATCGTTATTTCTGTGCAATTCAGCAATTTCTTTTGGAAAAAACTCATCGCGTGTATGTCCAACAAGTTCTCCTGGAGAAAATCCCAAAAGCCGTTCAAAATTTTTATTGGCAAGCAAAAATTCTCCGTTTAAATTAAAAAGATAAATTAGCGAGGAAGCGTTATCAATAATATTCTGGATGGTTTGATTGCTTAAACGAAGATTTTCTTCCGTCTGTTTTCGGGTGGTGATGTCATTTACCATCACATGCCTTGCTTTATGTCCGTTGAACGTAATTAAGTGGGAAGTGATTTCAACAGTAATAATTTCGCCGTTCTTTTTTAAATGGCGCCACTCACCCGCAAAGTTTAACGGCTGGCCTGTTTGGTTAATGTTTTTAAAAAAAGCGTCTAAATCCTCTTTTGGCCGAATATCTTTTATGGTCATGGAAAGAAATTCCTCTCTTGAATATCCATAATGATTGATTGCCGCATTGTTTATTTCGAGAAAGGCAAGTGTTTCCAAATCGTAAATCCACATAGGCTCTGGATTGTTAGCAAACATATATCGGTATTTTTCTTCACTTTCAGAAAGCGACTCTTGGACATGAACTCTTAATTTTTGTTCTTTAAATAACTTTTCAAATAAAATGATCCGTCTTCTTTCTTTGATAACAGGAACCAACAGTAACATAAATAAAAGAAAAGAAATAGCAATTCCTCCAATTAAATAAGCTTTTATGTTGGCAATTTGATAATAACCGGGAGTAATTATAAAATTTAATTCCCAGATTCTGCCGCCAACAGCCAGCGTTTTTTTTCTGGTATATTGATTGGTTTTGCCAAATAACACTTTGTTGCCATAAATTAATTCCTTTTTATTGTTTGTGACATCAAAAATAACAATTGCAATTTTTGAATCTTTTGTGCTGGTTAAGGCATCATTTATCAATAGGTCAAATTCAAATACGGTGGAAATCAATCCCTTCACATTTTCAATTGTTTTTGGGCTGTTGGGCGCATAATAAACGACCGAAATTCCTAAAAAACCGTACCTGGCGGTATCTTGCACCAATAAAATTCTTGGCGTAATAACAATTTTTCCTTTATTGATGGCCAAATCAATTGTTTTTTGTCGGGAACTGTCTGAATAGATATTGTAACCTAACGCTTTTTTATTTTCGTTGAAAGGTTCAATAAAAGTTACCGGAAAATAAAAAGAATTTTCTTCGTTGGCAATTGCTTCGTTTTGGTTATTTCGTTTGGTTATTACAACTTTATCGTTAAGTGTTTTACTTATTTTATTTTCGAAAGCTGTTCTCTCTTCATTGGTGATTTTAGGCACCCAAGAAAGTGCTTTAATACCTGGATTACTCTTCAATAAAGACGCCGTAAAATTTTTAAATTCTTCTTTTGAAATGTTTTCCTGCTCTTCAAATATAGACCGAAGAATTTCAACTGAAGAAAAAGACACTGCTAATTCCTTTTGGATATCTCTGTAACTATTTTCAATGACTGCCGAAATTTGATTTTCCTTTTCTTTGAATTTTGCCTTTTTATTTATCGAATAAATCCAAAAGGAGAGGCAAATTCCTAAAATTAATATTAAAAAAGCGGGCAGGGTTTTTAGAATTTGCTTCATTTTCTTTTTACAAATTAGTTGCATAAAATGGCTAAAAATATAAAGTGGTACAATTATTCAGTTGCGCCAAGCTGTTTTTATTGCTAAAAATAAAGCCAAAGTTCACGGCTTTAAAGCATAAATCCAACTACCATATTTATAACTTGTTAAATATAAGCAATGATTTGTAATTATTTGCTTAATAAATAATGAAAGTAGGAGAACTGAAAAATAGGTTATTGAGCTTAGCGGTAGTTAAAAGTTATAAAGTTGAATCAAATATGAATTAGACGCTTGAAATTTAATGTTTTTATAAAAAAACCAATCAATCTCCTTAAAAAAGACAAAAAATATTTGCGAATTTCCCTCATTTTGGCAAGAAGTTTAAATACTTTAGCGCCCTCAAAAGTTAATGATGTTAACAGCACATTTAGGCGAATTATTTGCCTTATTAACGGCGGTTTTTTGGACCACCACCAGTTTGTCTTTTCAACAAGCCACCCGAAGAGCCGGCTCATTGGCAGTCAACGTATTGCGTTTGATCATCGCTTTTTTCATTTATGCCATCATTTCCTATTTCTCAAGAGGCATGTTTTTGCCTTTTGATGCCACTTCGCATCAGTGGATTTGGATGTCCATTTCAGGTTTGGTGGGGTTTGTTTTTGGCGATTATTTTTTGTTTAAATCGTATGAATTAATCAGCGCAAGAATCTCTATGTTATTGATGTCGTTAAGCGCGCCAATCGCCGCTTATTTAGGTTGGTTTATTTTAGGGGAAACGATGAATCTTCTTTCTTTGCTGGCGATGTTTATTACCATTTTCGGAATTATGATGGTGATTACTGAAAAAAAGAAATTGGATGATCAAAAATTAGGCATCAAAAACAAAAAAATTCAATTTTCCTTTTCTCCTAAAGGAATGTTATTTGCCTTTTTGGGCGCAATGGGACAAGCACTAGGCTTGGTTTTAAGCAAATACGGAATGGGAAATTACAACGTTTTTGCCGCAACACAAATTAGGATTATTGCCGGGGCTATTGGTTTTGTCATTCTAATCTCTTTGATTAAACGATGGCCAAAAGTGAAACAAGCCGTAAGCGATTCCGTTTCTATGAAATTTATTATGATTGGCTCTGTATTTGGTCCGTTTTTAGGAGTTTATGCCTCTTTGTTGGCCGTAAAATACACCACCGTCGGCATTGCTTCAACCATTATGGCCATTATTCCAGTTTTAATTATTCCGCCGGCTATTTTACTTTACAAAGAAAAAGTAACCATAAAAGAAATTATTGGTGCTTTTATCGCTTTGGGCGGCATTGCGTTGTTTTTTATAAAGTAAACAATGAGTTTTTATAAGATTTGTGCGACTTCAACATCGGCGATTTTTCCGCCAGCAATATTTTTGTTGAATGTTTGTCGGTTTGTACTAAATCCGATTTGAGCATAAATTATACCGATTTTGTGTTCAATATAGTCCAATAAATTGTACTATTTTCACACTATATCGGCATTATACCAGGGCTGTTTTGGACTAAATTATAAATCAATTTGGTATTATATACGGTGCTGTAACACGTACTTTTTTCAGACTTCAATTGAAATTTTTACTTTTCCGCCAAGCCCTTTTTCAACAATGTCGTAAAGTGTTTTTAAAGTCAGATTACTTCCATTATTCTCAATGCGAGAAATGTAAGTTCTTTTTTTGTCTACTAAATCGCCAAGCTGCTCTTGAGTCAGGTTTTTTTCTTCTCTTGCTTTTCTTAATAAAAGCCCGATTTTAAATGATTCAAAGTCTCTATCAAGTTCATCTCTGCGTTCAGTTCCTTTTTTTCCGTAAACGGAATCTTTAATGTTTTTCCAACTTTTAGTTTCCATTTTATTTGTTTTTGTCTTCATAATACGAGTTCATTAAAATAATGGCTTTGTCAATTTCTTTTTTCGGAGTTTTTTGTGACTTTTTTGTAAATCCGTTCAACAAGATTACCAATTTTCCTTTGTCAAAGAATCAAAACACTCGCCAAATATTGGAACCTAATTTTATTCTTGTTTCGTAAAGTCCTTTTGTTCCTAAAATTAGTTTTAGATACGTCGAAGGTACTCTTTCGTACGTTTCTATTATTTCAATCACTTTGTATATTTTGTCTTGGACCTTAATCGGTTGCGCAAGTAAGAAATCTTCAAAATGATTCTTGTAAGCGATAACTTCTCTGACTTTTTCCATTCGGACAAAGGTAACTTAAAAGTTACAATTTTAAAAATTATGTTTTGTTTTTCTGAAGCACAATTTTTTTTCATAAAGTAAACAGCTTTAATAAAATATGTTTTCAATTTATTGGAGGTTCAAATTCTAAAATTAAACACCAAAATGTTAATTATTGTTGCCTTGATAAATTATTGTATCGCAACAAACATAGCGTGTAATTATTTATAGTAATTTTGTCTGCGTTTTTTAATAACATTTCAACAAACAATAACATCAATCAATTGAAAATACTTCATAAAATAAAGCAGTATTTAATTAATAGTTTCAATTTTAAAAATTATACCAAAAAAAACTGGCTTAATTTTTTCAAAAAAGGCATTTTAGCGCTTGTTGGCTTGTTTGTTATTTTTATGATTACCGTTTATTTTGGCGTATTTGGAAGAGTTCCCACCAGTAAAGAAATAAAACTTTTCAGAAATATGGAAGCTTCAGAAGTTTATTCTTCTGATAATGTTTTGCTTTATCGTTTTGACAAAGAAAATCGCTTAAATATCCCTTTTGATTCTATTCCAAAACATTTGGTTGAAGCCCTTATTTCTTCCGAAGATTCTCGTTTTTATGATCATTCCGGGGTCGATTTAAAAAGTTTGTTGCGCGTTATTGTAAAAACGGTTATTCTTCAAGATAAAAGTGCCGGAGGCGGAAGCACTATTTCACAGCAATTGGTAAAAAATTATTTCCCCCGAAACTCCTATTGGTTTTTATCAACGCCCATTAACAAATTCGAAGAAATGGTGGCCGCCTATAAACTGGAAAGCCATTTCACCAAAGAACAAATTATTGAATTTTATTTTAATACCGTTCCTTTTGGCGATACTGCTTTCGGCATTGAAAGTGCCTCACAACGTTTTTTTAGCACCTCAACTTCTAAATTAACTATTGAACAAAGCGCAGTTTTGGTGGGAATGTTAAAAGCAACTTATACTTATAATCCCCTAAAATTTCCGGAAGCTTCCAAAAACAGAAGAGACATTGTGTTGAATTTAATGAGTCAGGAAAAATATATTTCAGAAAAATTTAAGGATTCTGTCACCGCCATTCCTTTGATTACAAAACAAAAAAGACTCACGCGCCACCAAGGAAAAGCCAAATATTTTACGGAGCACGTGCGTTTAGTGATGAAAGATTGGTTAGAAAATAACAGAAAACCAAGCGGGAAAAAATATGATTTATATAAAGACGGACTTAAAATTTACACTTCTTTAAATTATGCAATGCAGCAATATGCCGAAAAGGCGGTTGCAAAAAGATTGAAAATTTTACAATATGAATTTGACCGCCAATGGGGCAATGAAGATCCTTGGAAGGAAGTTCCGGTTGTTTTAACCAACGCCATCAAAAATTCAGATCGTTATAAAACGCTAAAAAAATCGGGATTGTCGGAAGCAATGATCCAAGACAGCCTAAACAAACCGGTGAAAATGAAAATTTTCTCGCACGATGGAGCAAGAAATGTAACCATGTCTCCATTAGATTCCATAAAAAATTCCTTAAATTTCTTGCACGCGAGTTTTATTGCCATGGAACCACAAACCGGACAAATTAAGGCTTATGTAGGCGGCATTGATGAAAATTATTTTCAATATGACCACGCAACCACCAAAAGACAAGTTGGAAGTTCGTTTAAGCCATTTGTGTATGCCGCAGCTGTTGAAAGTGGCGTTTCACCTTGCGAAATGTATCCAAATGAATTGATAAAATACCCACAATATGAGGACTGGGAACCTAAAAATTCCGATTATATTTATGGTGGTGAATTTAGCGTTTGGGGAGCTTTGGCGGCTTCCATAAATACCGTTACGGTGCAGCTTATGGAAAAAGTTGGTTTGCCAAAAATTATCAATTTAGCCAAAAATATGGGTATTGAAACCGAACTCCCGCCAGTTCCTTCTTTGGCCTTGGGCACCGCCGAACTATCTTTATTGGAAATGGTTAGGGCGTACACCACATTTCCCAATTACGGAAAACCAATGCACGAAGTTGTCCTTATAAAAATTGTGGACAGAGACGGAATTACTTTAAATATTTTACCCGTAAAAGAAGCTAAAAAAGTATATTCGGAAAAAACAGGGGAAATTATGGTTGAAATGCTAAAACGCGTAGTATTTCAAGGAATTTCTGCCCCCATAAGATACGATTTTCAATTGTTTGGAGACATTGGCGGCAAAACCGGAACTTCCCAATCACAGGCCGATGGCTGGTTTATTGGTTTTACCTCAAACTTGGTTACCGGCGCTTGGGTTGGTGCCGAAAATCCCGCCATTCATTTTAAAACCATGGAATTGGGTCAGGCATCGCACACCGCACTTCCCATCAACGGCGAGTTTTTAAGAATGTTAAATAATGATGTTTCCTTCCAATATTATTTGAAGCAAGATTTTAAAAAACCTTCCAAAGATGTGTTGAAACTTTTCGATTGTTTGTCGCGAAAAAACGTGCCGCGTCCCGTAAAAGACACCATTGTTGAGGTGGCCATCGATTCTTTAAACATTGAAAACGTTATCATTCCAAAAGACAGTATTGCAATTCCGCAATAATAACAGCAATCTATTTTAAAAAATATGTTGGGCCTGCCCGCATTTAATACCAAATTGATTTATAATTTAGTCCAAAACAGCCCTGGTATAATGCCGATATAATGTGAAAATAGTACAATTTATTGGACTATATTGAACACATAATCGGTATAAGTTGGGCGTTCCCCTACGGGTCGGGCTTTACGTTACAAACTTTTTTCGCAAAAAAGCGCAAAAAGGTTTTCCACTGCAATCCCTAACGCACATCCAATTAATAAGAAAATTTAAATACTAAAGTTTTTCTGGCGTCCTTTGCGTATTTTCTTTGCGAAATTTGCGGTTAAATTTGTGGATTTTGTGTTTTCAATTTTGAATTTTATTGCTTTTTTCAGCAAAACTACCGACTTCGGTCTTCGGTATTCTGACTTCCAGCTCGTGACTACGCAAATTTAAGGTTAACAAAAGCACGAGCGAGACACTCGCACAAGCAGGGGCTTTTTTCTAATAAACCTTCAAATTAAATTAGCAATCATTATTCGTTTTGTTGTACCGACAAAAAAATCTATGAATTGCATAAAATTTGTTTTCGTGTCAACATTTTAATTTTGTCACCATTTTTGCAGAA
>PHDE01000254.1 GCA_002842505.1 Bacteroidetes bacterium HGW-Bacteroidetes-3
GCATGCCAGAAACGGAAATGAAGGTTTGATGGGAATTCCTAAGTTGGTATTCGGTAAAATATTCAACGAAAACGAAATCAAAAAAATCCCTTTTTCGGTGGAAGTTCATCATGCCTTAATGGATGGTTATCACGTTGGATTGTTATACAAAAAAATGCAACAATTTATAGATGAACTTATTTAAACAAGAACTATTTCAATAATAATTGAAAAAAAAGCAACTATATTATTTATAAATTTTTAACTTTAATAAATTGTTTTTAAAATCCAATTCATAAAATTGCTCAGTTGTTAGAAATTACAGCTTGAAAAGACAAAAAATAAAAAATGAAAATTGTAATATCTCCAGCTAAAACATTGGATTATGAGGCTCCAATTGCAATGAAGCAATTTACCCAAGGAATTTTTTTGGAAGAAGCCGCAAAAATAAATGCCGTTCTAAAAAAGAAATCTCCAAAACAGCTTTCAGCATTAATGGATATTTCGCCAAATTTAGGCGAATTGAATTGGCAACGAAACCAGGAATGGGCATTGCCTTTTACGCCTAAAAATTCTCGCCAGGCTATTTTTGCTTTTAAAGGTGAGGTTTATATTGGCTTGGATGCTTATTCTTTGCCAATTGATAAATTGGAAATCCTTCAAAATAAATTAAGGATTTTGTCCGGCCAATATGGTTTGCTGAAGCCTTTGGACTTAATGCAGTCCTATCGTTTGGAGATGGGAACAAAATTAAAAGTGGCTAATAAAGAGAACTTATATAAGTTTTGGGGCAATTCAATTACTGAAAAATTGAATAAAGAACTTGCTGACAATGAATTATTTATTAACTTGGCTAGCGCAGAGTATTTTAAAGCCGTAAAACCGGCATTGTTGAAAGTTCCTGTAATTACGCCGGTATTTAAAGATTTTAAAGACGGAAAACTAAAAGTAATCGCTTTTTTTGCCAAAAAGGCGAGAGGTTTAATGGTTCGCTTCATAATAGATCACAACATTGAAACTATAGAAGATTTGAAAAATTTTAATGAGGAAGGCTATGCTTTTGATTCAAACTTATCGACGGAAAATGAGTTGGTTTTTACACGATAAATATAGATTTTTTTTAATTTGTATTGATTTTTTATATAAGTTTGCGCCAACGTTTAAAGCTGCCGCGAAAGAAGAACGTTTTTTAATGGCTAACTTGTATGTTTGCAGGTCTTTAAAACACAAAATTATTAAAAAATATAACGAAGAATTAAGCATTTTAATGACTTCATTTAACCACATTTTAAAGTTATTCAACCCATTAAAAGTTGTGAGGCTTAAAAAAATTTATTTAGTATTAAGAGTATAGATATAAAATCCTTTTTTGAACTTAATATGAGTCTAAAATGACTACCTTATTAATTGTAAAATTAAAATACTAAATGAACACTAAATACATCGATTTAATAAGCCAAACTTTCGATTTTCCGCAAGAAGAATTTGAGGTCGACTCCAATAAAAATTTACATTTTCATGGTATTGACACTATGAAAATGGTTGAAGAATTTGGCACGCCTTTAAAATTCACTTACTTGCCAAAAATTAGCGAAAATATCCAAAAAGCCAAGGCAATGTTTGTAAAAGCAATGCATAACCATAAGTATAAAGCTAAATATCATTATTGTTATTGCACTAAAAG
>PHDE01000099.1 GCA_002842505.1 Bacteroidetes bacterium HGW-Bacteroidetes-3
AATTAAGAAAATGTCTCGTTTTGATACAGTTGTTGGGCTTGAAATTTTTAACTTTAGGCACTCTAGGCACTCCAAACTCTAGGCACTGATTAGTTACAAACTTTTTAACTTTTAACATAATGATTTATTTTATTCACGTTTTTTATGGACTCGCAATGGCTTATTTCGGACTGATTTCTCCCGGAATGCTGAATATGACCGTGCTTAAAACCAGAATTGATGTGGGTAAAATTGAAAGCGTAAAATTTGCTTTGGGAGCGGCTTTCATTATTTTTTTCCAGGCAGGAATCGCTTTATTTTTTGCGGAATTTTTTATTAACAATCCAAAAGTTATTGCATTTTTAAAAATAGCGGGGGCCTTTGTATTTTTCATTTTGGCAATTTTTTTCTTTTTTCAATCGCGAAAAAAAATGGGCGCAAAAAGCAAATCCAGTAAAGGAAATTATTTTTTTAAAGGCTTGGCGATGTCTTCGGTGAATATGCTGGCAATTCCTTTTTATTTGGCAACAAGTATTTATTTGGGCTCAGTGAATAAAATTATCATAGAGTTTCCCTATATTTTATATTTTATTTCCGGTGCTGCAATTGGTTCATTTTTGCTGTTTTACACTTACCTGTTTTTTGCGAAAATCATCAGCAATAAAATTGCCTTTATCGCCGCCAACATTAATATTATATTGAGTTTGCTGTTTTTGTCATTGGGGATTTTTACGTTGATTAAGCTAATAGGGCAGTGAGGTTATTTTTCGGTTCGAAGTTAAGCTTCTCCATATTGATTTTGGATTTAATCTGGCCGCGTCTAAAAACAATTTGTATTTAGGGCCTTAACTTTTTTTAAATACTTTTTATAACGGAAATAAACTGCAATCAAGTAACCTAAATTGGTGTAGCTCGCTTTATTCAGTTTCTTGTTTTTAACGCCAATAATATAAATAAGTTTCCAATGATTTTTAATAGATTTTAGCGCTTTAAAATAGCTTCCTTTTGAGGCATCGTAAATGTGGGTTGGTTCTGAAATGATGCCATTGACTTCAATAATTTTAAAATTTTCACCATTCTTTAATTCTTCAAAAGTATTGTATTTAAGGTCAATTCTTCCATAATTCCATCCTTTAAATTCAGTATTTAAGTTGTCTAATAGACACTCCAATTCACTATTTATCAAATGATTGCCGTCAATAAATTGGGTTCCTTTGGAATGATTTCCTATAGTGGTAAGCACAACTTCTTCATTGGCTTTTGGAATAATTTGAATCCTGTCTTTGTTTAATTCCGTAATATATTCCGAATAATGTTTGGCTCTTTCATCATTTAAAATCAGGTTCGAAAGCGTTGATTCTCCATCTCCGGTAACGGTTAAATATTTTTTTAAGGTAACTGAGGTGATTTTCCCAGTTTTTTCATCCGGAATCCTAAAGTATAAAAGACCGCATTCATTTTTGAATTCAATATATTCCTGAATGATTATATTGATGGAATTGAACTTTTTAAGATAAACCGAAAGTTCAACTTCGTCCTTTATTTTTTTTACCAACAATCCCCTAAAACCAATATCCGGTTTAATAATCAACGGAAACGCAATGTTATTTGAGATTATTTTTGGCAATATGTCTTCTGTATTTTCGCCCGCTCCAACAAAAATTGTAGTCGGGCAATAGTTGGATGGCAGCATTTGAATGGTTTTGTATTTTGATTCCAATCCATTTCCGGACCCTTCTATTCCAGGATTAACAGCTGAAAAGAATCCGAAACTTTTCGCTCTCAAAGCCAAATAAAAAGCATACGGCAATAACGGAACATAAAATAGATAGGATGGCCAATACTCCCAATTTGTAATTTTTTTTAAATTACCGATTCCCATTATTTTGTGTTAAAAAATGCATTCAGAATTATTTTGATGCCTAAAAATCCCAGAATAACGGCAACTATTGCCAATATGATTCCAATACCGAGCCATAAATAATTGTTCTGTTGCTTAATGGCTTTAAACCCAATGGTGATTAAAATTGGAGCCGCAATCAAAAGGGGTAAAGTGGCCAATTCATATTTTAGGCCTCTTACCAATTCGTTTCTGTCTGTTCCCATTTTTCAAAAATACTAATTTTTGATTAGTTCTAATTTTTTGTGTCAACTTATTTCAAAAGGTTGTGTGTTTACATAAAAAAAGCAAGAACTAAAATTCTTGCTTTTTTATAAATTGTAAAAATGTCTTTTGAAATTTAGTCAAAACTTAACTAATAAGCCTTTGAAGCTACATTTATAGAAGATATTGATGCGATAATGCCATTCAATGTTTTGCTTGGTCTCATTGCTTTAGTCACCAAAATTTCATCAAATCTGTAATAACCGCCAATGTTTACAGGCGCGCCTTGTGCGCTGTTCAATTCATTTAAAATCACAGCTTCATTTGCAGTCAATTCTTTTGCGATTTTGGTGAAAATTTCCTTTAATTCGGCATCTTTATTTTGGGCAGCCAAAGCTTGAGCCCAATAAGTTGCCAAATAAAAGTGACTTCCTCTATTGTCCAGTTCCCCAACTTTACGGGAAGGCGATTTGCTGTTGTCTAAGAATTTATCAGTGGCTTCATCTAATGTTTCCGCCAAAATTAACGCTTTTGGGATATTATAATTATTTCCCAAATGTTCTAAAGAAACTGCCAAAGCCAAAAATTCACCTAAAGAATCCCATCTTAAATGGCCTTCTTCAACAAATTGTTGCACATGTTTAGGGGCAGAACCGCCAGCGCCGGTTTCAAACATTCCGCCACCGTCCATTAAAGGAACAATGGACAACATTTTTGAACTGGTTCCCAATTCTAAAATAGGAAAAAGATCGGTTAAATAATCACGCAATATATTTCCTGTTACAGAAATAGTGTCCAATCCTTTTTTAACGCGGTCTAAAGTATATAAAGTAGCCTTTTCAGGTGTCATTATCTGAATATCCAAGCCTGTTGTGTCGAAGTTTGGTAAATAGGTATTTATTTTTTTTATGATTTGCGCATCATGTGCCCTGTTTTTGTCCAGCCAAAATATTGCCGGAACATTGGTAGCTTTTGCTCTGCTTACCGCCAATTTAATCCAATCTTGAATTGGCGCGTCTTTAGCCTGACACATTCTCCAGATGTCACCTTTCTCAACTTTACTCTCCAGTAAAATATTTCCTTTTGCATCTAAAACTTGTACAATTCCGTTTCCTTGTATTTCAAAGGTTTTGTCGTGTGAACCATATTCTTCCGCCTTTTGGGCCATTAATCCAACATTGGGAACCGTTCCCATTGTTCTTGGATCAAAAGCGCCATTTTTTTTGCAAAAATCTATGGTTGCAGTATAAATACCTGCATAAGTGCTGTCGGGAATCACCGCTTTTACATCTTGCAATTTACCTTCAGCATTCCACATTTGACCAGAAGTACGAATCATTGCGGGCATTGAAGCATCAATAATTACATCACTTGGCACATGAAGGTTGGTAATGCCTTTGTCAGAATTTACCATAGCGATTGCTGGTCCATTTTCTAAACAAGATTTGATATCAGCTTCAATCACCGATTTTTGTGCTTCAGGCAAGCCTTGAATTTTACTAACCAAATCCCCAAAACCATTGTTTACGTCAACGCCAAGCTCTTTAATAATGGCACTATGTTTTTCAAAAACAGCCTTAAAGAAAGCGGTAACTGCATGTCCAAAAATGATAGGGTCAGAAATTTTCATCATCGTTGCTTTCATGTGTAAAGAAAACAATACATTTTTCGCCTTGGCATCTTTAATTTGCTCTTCCAGGAATTTTACCAATGCTTTTTTGCTCATAAAAGTGGCGTCAATAATTTCGCCTGGCAATAAGGTTGTTTTTTCTTTTAAAACTGTTACAGATTTATTTTCATCAACAAATTGAATTTTTACGTCTCCTGCTTCAGAAACGGTGATGGATTTTTCATTGGCAAAAAAATCGCCGCTGTTCATAGTTGATACATGTGTTTTTGAATCTGCCGACCAAGCACCCATGGAATGTGGGTTCTTTTTGGCATAATTTTTCACGGCTTTTGGCGCCCTGCGATCTGAGTTTCCTTCACGCAAAACAGGATTCACGGAAGAGCCTTTCGCTTTATTGTATCTGAGCTGGATGTCTTTTTCTTCAGCCGTTTTAGCTTCATCAGGATAATTTGGAATTGCGTAACCCAAAGTTTGCAATTCCTTTATGGCTGCTTTTAATTGGGGTTCCGAAGCGGAAATGTTGGGTAATTTAATAATGTTTGCCTCAGGTTTTTTTACCAATTCACTTAATTCGGTCAAAGTATCGGGAACGCGTTGTTCTGGCGTTAAAAATTCTGGGAATAAAGCTAAAATTCGGCTCGCCAAAGAAATGTCTTTAGTTTCAACTTCAATACCTGCCGGTTTTGTGAATGCATCAACAATAGGCAAAAATGAATAGGTAGCCAATGCAGGGGCTTCATCTGTTTTTGTGTAAATTATTTTAGGTGTGTTACTCATAATTTTTTGTGATTTAAAAACTATAATTATCAAGATAGCCAGAAATTATAGCAGGGTAAATTAATTTCGTTTAACGTTGTGCAAATATAGGGAATATTGACGGAAAAATTGACAGCGAAAACGTTATAAATAAGGGCATAAATTTGTGTTTAATCCAAAAAATGAATTAAAATTTTGCAGAAATTGCAATTGCTAAAAAAACAAAAGCCATAATATTGATTGCTCAGTATTATGGCTATTTGCTGAAACACTTTTTTTAATAAGTTACCAGTTAAATATTTAATCGTTTTCGTCCATTCTCCTTGAAGAATAACCTACATTCAAATTTTTCACTGTAACCTGTTTTCTTACGAATCAAGTTCTTATTAAATTAGACGTTTCTTTTAAAACAGTGTCTAAAACTTTGTTGTAATTCCTAAAAACTACTCGATTTAAGGTGGCTGTTTTAAAAAGTGCTTTTAAAACCATGTTCCATTTATTCATGCTAAATACTGGGCACATTACTTGTTAAAGCGCGGTTTTAAAAACTATGTTCAAGAACATATAGAACTTCGCATTGAGGTTTTTTGGTTCAACTTTAAAATTTTCATTTTAAGGTTTATGTTAATCCCTCTGCTAATTCTTTTGTAAAATAAACACCTAAATTTCTATTTTCCAAATTTATAATCGTTTTGTTTTCAACAAGATATAAACCCGACTTATTAACAAATGTTAATAACCAAAAAGCCCGTTTTGAAATTTCAAAACGGGCTTTATATTTTTTAAGGAAAGTGGACTAGCGTCTTTTTTCTTTAATTCTTGCTTTTTTGCCAGTTAAACCTCTAAAGTAGAAAATACGTGCTCTGCGTACGCTACCTTGTTTGTTAACTTCAATTTTTTCAATTGCAGGTAAGTTTACTGGAAAAATACGTTCTACACCAACTGTTCCTGACATTTTTCTGATGGTGAATGTTTCAGAAGCGCCTGCGCCTCTGCGTTGAATTACAGTACCTCTAAAGTGTTGGGTACGTTTTTTTTCACCTTCTCTAATTTCGTAATATACAGTGACAGTGTCTCCTGCCTGAAATTCCGGTAACTCATTTACAGTAACAAATTTGTCTTGCACAAATTTTAATAAATCTTCCATTGTTAATTTTTTAATGGGTTTTTCAATGACCAACATTCACGATTTTCGTCAGAGGTTAATTTTGAGTGTGCAAATTTAATAAAAAAGATTAGTCTTCCAACAAATCTGGCCTTATTTTTTTTGTTCTTTCCATTGCTTGTTCATTCCGCCATTCATCAATCTTCGGAAAATTGCCCGACAACAGTATTTTTGGCACTTCAAGCCCTTTGTATTCCGCCGGTCGCGTGTAAACCGGAGGCGAAAGGAGGTTGTCCTGAAAAGAATCTGTCAATGCAGATGATTCGTCGCCTAAAACGCCTGGAATCAGCCTAATAATAGTGTCGCATAAAACTGCCGCGCCCAATTCTCCGCCGCTCAAGACGTAATCTCCAATAGAAATTTCTTTGGTGATCAACAACTCGCGAACGCGTTGGTCCACACCTTTATAATGTCCGCACAAAATCAAAATATTTTCAGCCAAGGAAAGCGTATTCGCCGTATGCTGGTTTAAAGTCGGCGCATCGGGCGTCAGATAAATAATTTCATCATAATCGCGCTCCAGTTTAAGTTCTGTAATGCATTTGTCAATGGGTTCAATCATCAAAACCATTCCCGCACCGCCGCCAAACTGGTAATCGTCAATTTTTCCATAGTCATTTAAGGCGTATTTCCTCAAATCGTGAAAGTAAACTTCCACCAAATTTTTGTCGATGGCACGTTTAATAATCGAATATTCAAACGGACTTTTAATCAGTTCTGGTGAAACGGTAATGATATCAATTCGCATTCGGCAAAGATAAATAACAAATGTCAATTAAAAATAATATTTTGGTGGGCGTTCCCTGCGGGCCGTGCTTTCCGCTGCAATCCGTCTTTGCGAGCGCAGCGCGGCAATCTGTTGAACATATTTCTTCACAAGCTCGCAAAGCCGGGATTTTCGCTTCAATCACTAACGCGAATAGAATTACGATTTTTGAATTACGATTTTAGAATATTAAAAAAACTTATAAAAGTACAATTCAAAATTGATAATTTTTTTGCGTTCCTTGCGGTTTTTTCTTTGCGTTCCTTACGGATCAGTTTTAAAAACTTGGTTTAGTTCATAATTATGCGAATAGAATTACGATTTTTGAATTACGATTTTAGAATATTAAAAAAACTTATAAAAGTACAATTCAAAATTGATAATTTTCTTGCGAACTTTGCGGTTTTTTCTTTGCGTCCCTTGCGGTTAAAGAAAATAAATCAGTAGACTTTGTGAATCTCTGTGTTTTTCTTTGTGAATCTCTGTGTAACAAAATCTTTTAATTACAGGGTTTTCTTGAAGCACCACAATTTGCACAAAGAAGATTTAAGCCAACTTGCGAACCTTGCGTAAAACTTTGCGTCCCTTGCGGTTAAAATAGAGAATACGCAATAATCTATTTAATATAATCTAAAACTTTGTGAATCTTGGTGTTTTTCTTTGTGAATCTCTGTGTAACAAAATCTTTTAATTATAAGGTTTTCTCGAAGCGCCACAATTTGCACAAACAAGATTTTAGCCAATTAGCATCCTCGAGGTTCAGTTTTTAAAAATCTGTTTTATCGCATAATTGCTTTATAATAATTCAAAATCCAAAATCCAAAATTCAAAATTTCAAACATTTCACCATTCTGTCCACCCCGTAAATATCTTTTTTAACTTCAATATTTTTAAAACCTTTCGATTTTAGCAAATCAACGGTTTCTCTTCCTAAATATTGGTTGATTTCAAAATACAAAACGCCATTTTTTGTCAGATAATTTTTAGCCAATTCGGCAATTTTATCGTAAAATAAAAGCGGATTTTCATCTTTCACAAACAAGGCAATATGCGGTTCGTTGGACAAAACGTTTTGTTGCATTTGAGCCTTTTCCAATTCCCGAACATAAGGCGGATTGCTTACAATAATGTCGAAAGTGTCGGGTAATTTCGAAATTGTTAGGATATCGGCATTTATAAAATCAATGGTCACATTATTTAAGATTGCATTGTTTTTTGCAATAGTTAAGGCTTCCGCAGAAATATCCAAAGCCGAAACTTTAGCATTTGGCAGGTTTTTAGCCAACGAAATAGCGATGCAGCCGCTTCCTGTGCCAACATCTAAAATTTTAAGGGAATTTCTGTTTTTATGATTTTTAACAATCCATTCCACCAATTCTTCCGTTTCCGGTCTGGGAATCAATACGTTTTTATCCACTTCAAACATCAACCCGTAAAATGTGGTTTCGCCAACAATATATTGAATGGGAATTTGGTTTTTTAATTTCAATAACGCGTTTTGCAGAAAATCCAAATCGTCATTGTCAAGTTCAAAATTGTGTTCCAGCGCCAATTGAATCCGCGATAAATGCAACTTATATTCAACTAAAATAGTGAAAAAAGACTGAATTTCGGTTTCCGGATATGCATTGGAAAGCATCAAAAAGAAGTATCGTTTAAACTCTTGAATCAGCATTACAAATCTTTTAACATCCACAAATTGCAAGAATAATGTCCGGTGTCGCCCATCGGCGCGTCCAAATCTTTAAAACCAACTTTTCTATATAATTTTCTGGCGCCTTCCATATAAGGCAAGGTTTCTAAATAACACTGTTCGAACCCGAATTCCTTGGCTTTTTGCAGACAAGTTTCCATCATTTTGCCTCCCAATCCTATGCCTCTTGTTTCGGGCAAAAAATACATTTTTTGCAACTCACAAACATTTCCTTCAAAATTGTCAAGCTGTTTGATGCCCGCGCCGCCAAAAATTTCTCCGTCTTTTTCCACAACATAATAAATGGCTTTTTCGGTGTCATAAGCTTCATACAAAGTATCCAAAATTTTGTCGGCATAAGCGGTTCCTACTTTTGGAACACCAAATTCAATCAAAATTTTACGGATTACTTTGGCTATTTTCTGATTGTCTTCAGGTTGAATTTCTCTGATTTTAAAGTTGTTAGGAGTCATTTTATTATGTTATTTTTGTGGGGTGAATATACACGAAAAATATATAAATCGCTGCATTCAATTGGCGAAAAATGGCTTGGGTTTTACCTATCCAAATCCGCTGGTTGGCAGCGTCATTGTTTTAAACAACAAAATAATAGGCGAGGGCTGGCACCAAAAAGCGGGCGAACCGCACGCAGAAGTGAATGCCATCAATTCCGTAAAAGACAAATCGTTATTAAAAAAGGCAACCATTTATGTAAATCTTGAGCCTTGCTCACATTACGGTAAAACACCGCCTTGCGCCAATTTAATTGTTGAGAATGACATAAAAAAAGTGGTTATTGGCAGTGTGGATTCCAACAGTAAAGTTGGCGGAAAAGGGATTTTGCATTTGCAAAATAATGGCTGTGAGGTAATTGTTGGCGTTTTGGAACAAGAATGTTTAAATTTGAACAAACGTTTTTTTACGTTTCACAATAAAAAAAGGCCATTTATCATCTTGAAATGGGCTGAAACGCAAGACGGATTTATAGATAAATTGCGTGATTCAACTTCGGAAAATTCTCCAAATTGGATTTCAAACTCCTATTCGCAACAATTGACGCATAAAATGCGTGCTGAAGAACAGGCAATTTTGGTGGGAACAAACACGGCTTTAAATGACAATCCGAAATTAAACGCAAGAAATTGGTTCGGATTGGATCCAATTCGGATTGTGTTGGATCGGTCCTTAAAAATTCCTTTTCATTATAATTTATATGATGGAAGCGTAAAAACAATCGTTTTAACTGAAAAAGCACCTAGTAAAAGTTTAAACGAAAATGCGCATTTTGAGCAACTGGATTTCAGCAAAAACCTTGCGCAACAAATTTGTGATATTTTATACAATCACGAAATTCAATCGGTCATTGTTGAAGGCGGTGCACAAACCCTGAAAACTTTTATAGCTGAAAATTTATGGGATGAGGCATACGTTTTTGTTGGAAACACAAAGTTTGAAAACGGATTAAAAGCCCCAGAACTTAAAAAAGCGCCAAATGAAATTCGAAAAATTTCAGATGACACTTTAAAAATTTATGTGAATTATTAATATTAGTAAGTTGAATTTTCATTTCAATTAAATATTTTTTCGGTTTTTAACTCTATTTCAGAATAGATATCTTCAATAAATAATTAAATTTCTTTTTTAACATATATATATTTAATATTAAACTTATTAATTCTTTCATAATTTGGGTTTTTTATGTCCTTATATACTTGAAATGGAACATTTATTATCCAAGAATATATAGAAATAGACAATAATAATATTTTAAATAAGTTAAAATATTTTGGTCTTAAATGATTTTCAAAATAGCTAATTATTGCTATGAATATTAGAAAAATACCTGGCGCTAATAATCTATAGTACAACTCCTCAATGAAACCATTCCAGCTAAGAAAAATCATAAATAATAAATATACTAAGCCTATTGATGAAAATACAGATGGCAAAATGATGAATTGTTTATTTGTTTTTTGATTTATAATTGATTTTTGATACTTTATAAACAATAAAATAATTAATAAAATTGGATACGCTATGTTTTTCCAAATTACATTATTGGAAAAAAAAGAAATTTCTAAAATAAATGAATTAATTACCATAAATAATAAATGCGCGTTTGATTGTGGAGCAAAACTTCTTGGCGTCCCTGTAATATATCCTGATTCAATAAAATTATGATGTAAATAAAGGGACATTAATGCAAGGTTAATTAATGCAATTGAAATTAAAATGATAGATTTTGAATTGTCCTTTTTAATAAAAAAATAATATAAGCCTATCAAGCCAATCAAGCCAAAACTAAAAGCTCCTATGTACCTGGATAAGAACAAAAAAAGTGAAGAAAATAAAATACTTAAATATATTAATGCATTTTTTTTAATATTGGATATTAGTAAATACATAGATGTTGAAAACCAAACTAGACAAAATATAAAAACTGTTTCACTCCAAGAAAAGCTATATATCTCAATTAATGATGCAGAGAAAAAAATAAGACCATAGAGATATGCATTCTTATTAAAAAGTTTTCTAAAAAAAATTAAAACTAGCCCAATTAATAAAATGCTCAATAATTTTGATGCCAAAAAAACCGGAAGACCAGTTAATTTTGCGACAATAAAAATTAAAATAGGATAACCTACCGGCCATATTGCAAAAAATTCTAATTTCATATCCCATCCATAAATATAAAAGCTATAGCTATCTAATAGATTCTGTGCTAATGATAAATAATAAATTGAATCTGGTGATAAATAACCACTTGGATTAAAATATGATTTAAGAATTATTGTAATAGTCATTACAAAGAAGATTGTAATTAAATAGTAATCTTCTTTGACTAACTTTTTAAAAATATTATTGATTTTCATAAGTGCAATTTTAAAATAGGTTTTTAAGTGTTTTCTAAATGCTTATATAATCTAGCTCCAAAAGTACTTCTTTTAAATATCATTTTTTCTTTTTGGTTTGTTATGTCAAATTTTAATTGCTTTGTAATATTGAGAACTTTTACCTTTTAAATGCCCTTGCGCCAGCTGGCACATTCACTAAAAATGTTCACTAAACATTTTTTTAACGTTCTGTCCTCCCTTCGGGGGTTAGGGGGCTTTTCTCAAACATTTCAACTTTTGTTTCCCCGCTCGATTTTTTAAATCCCCTAAACATGCCTGTTGAGTTAAAATCCCAAAAGATATCACCATTTTTATCCAACAAAATAATTCCGCCTTCGCCGCCAAGTGGCCCAATTTGGTTAAAGAGCACTTCGTGTAAAGCTTCTTTCGGACTCAATTTTTTGTATTTTATCAAGCTTGAAACTTCGTGGGCTGCAACCGTTCTCATAAAATATTCGCCGGTTCCCGTGCAAGAAATGCCGCAGGTTAAATTGTTGGCGTAAGTTCCTGCACCAATAATTGGAACATCGCCAATTCTTCCGTATTTTTTATTGGTCATTCCGCCAGTGGAAGTTCCCGCGGCAATATTTCCGCTTTTATCAATCGCAACAGCGCCAACTGTTCCAAATTTATGGTCGTCAATCAATTCATTTTTAATCAAATACGCGGTGTGATCCAATGGTGTTTTTTCTTTTCCTTGGATTTCGCGCAACTGATTCAGCCTTTTTTCGGTAAAAAAATAAGAACTGTCCACCATTTCAATGCCGAATTTTTTGGCCAAAATTTCTGCTCCTTTACCAGAAAGCATTACGTGTTCAGAACTGTCCATCACCATCCGTGCGGCTAAAATCGGATTTTTAATGTGGTTAACTCCGGCAACCGCTCCGGCATTTAAAGTTTTGCCGTCCATAATTGCGGCATCCATTTCCTGGTTTCCTTCACTGTTATAAACTGCGCCTTTTCCGGCGTTAAACAGCGGAGAATCTTCCATTACATTAATGGCGGCTTGCACGGCATCCAATGAAATTCCGCCTTTTTCCAAAATGGCATATCCGGCATCAAGCGCTTCCTGAAGTTTTTCCGCATAGGCATCTTGTTGTTCCTGGGTGAAATATTCTCTTTTAATTCCGCCGGCGCCTCCGTGAATAACGATGGCAAAAGAATTGGGTTTTCTTGCTGGTTCAATTTCTTTTTTGGAGGAATCAACATCACAAGACAATAATAAAAATAAAAAGAGAATAAGTGTGGATGTTTTTTTCATAAGTTTTAATTTGACTTTCAAATATATTAAATTTAAAACGGAAATATAAGAAATAGCTTTTTGATATCTTTGTACTTCAAATTATGAGCGACATTTCTGAAAACGACACCTATAAAACCATTGAAGCAGCCTACGGGGATGCGCTTTTCAAAGAGAAAGGCAGTAAATTTATTGGGTATGTTTTTCCCATTGAAAATGAGGAGGAAGTTAAAATTCACATTGATGAACTAAAGAAAAAACACCACGCCGCAAGGCATTGGTGTTATGCATGGCAATTGGGTGTTGAAGAAAAAAGCTATCGGGTGAACGACGATGGAGAACCAAACAATTCTGCAGGGAATCCAATTTACGGACAAATTTTATCAAAGGACATTACCAATGTGCTGGTGGTTGTGGTTCGTTATTTTGGCGGAACTAAATTGGGCGTTGGCGGACTCATAACAGCCTACAAAACAACGGCGAAATTAATTTTGGATGAAGCGACAATTGTTGATAAAACCGTTAATGTTAATTTTCAGCTTATTTTTGAATATCAGGATATGGACAAGGTGATGCGTATTGTCAAAGAAAATAATCTTGAAATTTTGGAGCAAAAAATGAATTTAAATTGCACCTTTTTAATTGAAGTTCGTAAAAAAAATGCGGCAAAAATTGTCCAATTATTTAAGGATTTGCGCTGCCTTAAAATACGGGAAATCAAGCGCTAATGTCCCGTAGTTTTTCCAATATATATTCAGGGGCTTTGGTAGGTTTATTTGTTTTCATATTTACAAAAACCAACGTGGTGTTTGCCGTTGTTAAGAGTTCATTTTCTTCATTGAAAATTTCATAGGAAAATTCAATTTTTGCGGAAGGCATTTTAATTAGCGTTGTTTTTAAGGTGAGTAAATCATCATATTTTGCTGGTTTTAAGTAGTTTATATTCAAATTCATCACGGGGAGCATTACGCCGTTTTCTTCCATTTTTTTATAGGTGATCCCTAATTTCCGGAGCCATTCCGTACGTCCAATTTCAAAGTATTGGGCATAGTTTCCATAGTACACGAAACCCATTTGGTCCGTTTCGCCATATCTCACCCTAAATTGAATTTTATCTGATTTCATCTGTTTAAATTTTATTTTTTAGCGGTAATCCCGAAAATTCGGGACTGTTCGCTATTAATCATTCCTTCGTGTATCAAAATTTGTTATGCTCGT
>PHDE01000100.1 GCA_002842505.1 Bacteroidetes bacterium HGW-Bacteroidetes-3
AGGGAACTTACTTTAACCGAAGGTTTATTTACAGGTTATACAAGTGGCGCTGTGATGCAGGCAACAATGCAATATGCAGAACAGGGAATGTTTGACGAAAATTCTAAAGTGGTATTAATTTTGCCAGATCATGGTTCCCGTTATATGGAAAAAATATATAGTGATGAATGGATGAAAGAACAAGGCTTTTTTGATTCACAAAAACAAGCACATGAGTCGGTTGAATATATAAAGTAACTTATAAATTAAACAAAAAAAGGGTCTGAAAATTAATTTTCAGACCCTTTTTTTGTTTAATAACATTTGAATAGCAGAAAAAAAATCACGTACTTTGTGCCCTTAGAAATGTAATTGTATAATTACGTTTGATCAAAATAATATATAATGAAAGATTTATTTGAAAGAATAGTAAATGATAAAGGTCCTTTAGGAAAATGGGCTGAACAAGCAGAAGGATATTATGTTTTTCCAAAGTTAGAAGGTGAAATTTCCAACAGAATGACTTTTAACGGCAAAAATGTAATCACCTGGAGTATTAATGATTACCTCGGATTGGCAAATCATCCAGAAGTTAGAAAAGCGGATGCTGAAGCTGCCGCACAATATGGGATGGCTTACCCAATGGGCGCAAGAATGATGTCGGGTCATACAAAACACCACGAACAATTAGAAAAGGAATTGGCAGAATTTGAAAATAAAGAAGCTGCTTATTTAGTGAATTTTGGCTATCAGGGCATGGTATCGGCCATTGATGCTTTGGTTACCAAAAACGACGTTATTGTTTATGATATGGATGCGCATGCTTGCATTATTGATGGTGTTAGATTGCATCCTGGAAAAAGATTCACTTTTCAACATAACAATGTAGAAAGTTTAGAAAAAAACTTGCAAAGAGCCACAAAAATTGCCGAAGAAACCAATGGAGGTATTCTTGTAATCTCTGAAGGCGTTTTTGGAATGCGTGGAGAACAAGGAAAATTAAAAGAAATAGTTGCGCTTAAAGAAAAATATAATTTCAGGTTTTTGGTTGATGATGCCCACGGATTTGGAACGCAAGGAGAACAAGGAAAGGGTACAGGTTTTGAGCAGGGCGTACAAGATGGCATAGATGTATATTTTGCAACTTTTGCCAAATCTATGGCTGGTTTTGGAGCGTTTTTTGCCGCAGATAAAGAAGTAATTCAGTATTTAAAATACAATATGCGTTCGCAAATGTTCGCCAAATCTTTACCAATGCCTATGGTTATTGGCGCGTTAAAACGTTTGGATATGCTTAGAACTATGCCAGAACTAAAAGAAAAGTTATGGGAAAATGTTCATGCGCTTCAAAATGGGCTGAAAGACCAAGGTTTCAATATTGGTAAAACAAATACTTGTGTAACTCCGGTATTTTTAGAAGGCGATATTCCTGAAGCGATGGCTATGGTAAATGATTTGCGTGAAAATTATGGTATATTTTGTTCCATTGTAGTTTATCCCGTAATTCCAAAAGGATTAATTCTTCTTAGATTAATACCAACTTCAACGCATAATTTGGAAGATGTTAAAGTAACTATAGAAGCTTTTTCAGCCATTCGATCTAAATTGGAATCAGGTATTTACAAACGTATCGCCGCAGCGATGATGGCGCAATAAATAAAAGCAAATTCATAAAAAAAAGCCTTTTAGATTTTTTTCTAAAAGGCTTTTTTATGAAGTCAAACAATTATCAATAACCTTCAGAAATATTTTTTAGCGCATTTTTGTTTAGAATCTTAATTTTCTTGCCAAGTAAATCAATTACGCCGTCTTTTTTCAAATTGGATAACAACCGTATGGCAGATTCCGTAGCCGTACCGATGGTGTTGGCTATTTCTTCCCGTGTTAAAATAACATCTATGCAATCTTCATTGTCAACACCAAATATTTCTTCCAAACTCAATAAAGTTTCCGCCAATCGGTCTTTAACGGGCTTTTGAGCCATTTGTGAAATGGACGTATTTGCGTGACTCAATTGAAGCGATATGTTTTTTATTAAATTTAAAGAAAATTGTGGATTGTCCTTGATTGATTCTAAAATATCTCCTTTAGGGATAAAACAAACGCGCATATCTTCCAAAGCTGTTGCGTTTAATCCTACAGGTTCTTCACTTAAAATAGAACGGTGTCCTAAAATATCACCGCCTTTAATAAATTTTATAATTTGTTCTTTACCGTTTGTATTTAACTTAGTCAATTTACACTTTCCGTCCTGAATACAATATAAACCGTTGATAGAATTACCCTCAGTCATTATATTTTCACCCTTTTTTATGATAAGCGATGTTTTGTGATCTGAAAATCTTTCTAATTCGTCATGCGTTAAAGTTTTAAGAGCGTTAAAACGCTTCATAATACACTGTGAACAATTAGACATAAACAAAAGAATTTTAGTTAAGTAGTAACAATTGTAAAGGTACAAAAATAAATGATAAATGTCATAATTAGGAAATAATTAATCAATATTTTTGCATGGAAATTGAATTTAGAATGGATTTAAATAATTGTTATCATTGTGGAGCGCCCTGCGGAAAGCACCCAAAAATTTTTAATGAAAAACAATTTTGCTGCAATGGATGTAAAACAGTTTATGAAATATTAAATGCCAACGAGTTAGGTTGCTATTACGATTTACAAGCGGCTCCCGGAACTATTCCGTCCGACATAAAAGGAAAGTACAATTATCTTGAAAACGAAGATATTATTGAAAAACTGCTTGAATTTAATGATACAGAAACTTCAGTAGTCGAGTTTTTTATACCGAGCATTCATTGCAGTTCCTGTATTTGGATTTTGGAAAATTTAACCAAATTAAACAGCGGGGTGACAACTTCAATGGTTAATTTTCCTAAAAAAACAGTAAGAATCACCTTCAAAAATAATGAAACCGGCTTAAAACAAATTGTGGAGTTAATGGCTTCCATAGGTTATGAACCTTATATAAGTCTGGACGATGCTGATGCCATAAAAAACAAAGTTGATAAAACGTTAATTTATCAGGTGACAATTGCTGCTTTTTGTTTTGGAAATATTATGCTGTTGTCGTTTCCGGAATATTTTGCGGCCGACGAGTTTTGGCTGGAAAAATACAAGCATTTATTTCGATGGCTTATGTTTGCCATGGCCGTCCCAGTAGTATTTTATTCGGCCAAAAATTATTTTATTTCTGCCTATAAAGGACTTACGCATAAAATTTTAAACATTGATGTTCCTATAGCATTGGGAGTTTCAGTGCTGTTTATAAGAAGCACTATTGAAATAGCCTTTGATATTGGTTCGGGGTTTTTCGACAGTTTGGCGGGACTGGTTTTCTTTTTGCTTTTGGGGAAATTCTTTCAGCAAAAAACCTACAACTTTTTGTCGTTTGAACGCGATTATAAATCCTATTTTCCCATAGCTGTCACAAAAATAGCTGATGGAATTGAGAAAAACATTCCCGTAAAAGATATTGAAAAAGGGGATAGGTTGTTAATCAGGAACCAGGAATTAATTCCGGTGGACGGAATTTTAATTAACGGAAATGCGGCCATTGATTACAGTTTTGTGACGGGGGAATCGTTGCCGGTAACCAAACAATCGGGCGACAAACTTTTTGCGGGAGGGAAACAAACTGCCGGAGCCATTGAAATGGAAGTGATAAACACCATTTCACAAAGTTATTTAACGCAATTGTGGAGCAACGATATTTTTAATAAAACAACAGACATCACCATAAAAAATATTACGGATTCAATAAGTAAATATTTTACCATTGCCATATTGGCCATTTCAGTTTTTGCCGCTATTTTTTGGTACTTTTATAATCCTTCCATGGTATTTAATGTGGTCACTGCAGTATTAATTATTGCTTGTCCATGCGCTTTGGCATTGTCGGCACCGTTTGCTATCGGCAATATTTTGAGAATTTTTGGCTATCATAAGTTTTATCTGAAAAATGCGGAAACCGTTGAAAACATTGCAAAAGTCAACACCATTATTTTCGATAAAACTGGCACCATAACTTCAACAGACAAATCACATATAATTTATAAGGGAGAAAAGCTAAATTTGGATGAAATAAGAGCCATTAAAAGAGTATTAAGAGCTTCAAACCATCCTTTAAGCCGATCGCTTTACGACTATATTCAAGAGGAAGTTTTTGCAGAAAAGCCTACTCACTTTGAAGAACAGCTTGGAAAAGGCATCCATGCAATCATAAATACGATGGATATAAAATTAGGGTCTGCAAATTTTGTTGGTGCAACTTTTTTTGGGATCAATGAAACAGCAATTCATCTTGCAGTTAATAATAAGTTTAAAGGAAGTTATATCTTTAAAAATAGTTACAGAGAAGGAACAAAGCACATTTTTGAAACACTTTCCGCCAACTATAAATTGGTAATTCTTTCTGGTGATAATGATGGCGAAAGAGCATATTTGGAAAAATTTCTGCCTAAAAACACCCTATTTCAATTTAATCAGAAACCTGAAAATAAATTGGAATTTATAAAAAAATTACAGCAAAACGGAGAAAAAGTGATGATGGTTGGGGATGGGTTAAATGATGCCGGCGCTTTGGCGCAAAGCAATGTTGGCATTGTGATTTCTGAAAATGTCAATGTATTTTCACCGGCATGCGATGGCATTCTTGATGCGAAATGTTTTAACAATTTACCTAAGTTGCTTACTATTTCAAATGAAACAATAAAAATTATTAAGGCAAGTTTTATGTTGGCGTTTTGTTACAATGTTATTGGGATGTATTTTGCGTTATCTGGTGCTTTAACACCAATAATTGCTGCCGTTTTAATGCCGGTAAGTTCTATTAGCATTGTTGTTTTCGTGACAATTATGACTAATTTAGTGTCAAAAAAAATATAAATCCATTAATAAAAAAGTTAAAAAAACATGCGTTTCATGATAAATATCATTTTTTTATAAGTCATAAAATATATATTTGTTTTAAAATCAAAAAGCTTAAATTTTAGTTAAAAAATGGAAGTACTTTACATCACAATAGGCGTTAGCATTGTTGTGGCCTTAATATTTTTCTTTGCATTTATCAAGTCGGTTAAGTCTGGGCAATATGATGACACTTATACGCCATCAGTACGCATGTTGTTTGATGATGAATTGGTTATTGTTAAGAAAAATGATGAGAAAGAATCAAAAATCAATCAAGAACAATCAAAATAACTAACAATTAATTAATCAAACTAGTATGGAAAAAGAACAATTTTATTATGACAATAAAATCGTAAAGATGTTTCTATGGGCCACAATTCTATGGGGAATTGTAGGGATGTTGGTAGGGCTTACGGTGGCGCTGCTTTTTATATACCCGGGTTTATTGGAATTTGCGGGATCTGGTGACGCCATTTCCTGGTTAAGCTTTGGTCGATTACGGCCTTTGCATACCAATGCGGTAATTTTTGCTTTTGTGGGCAACGGAATTTTTCTAGGAATTTATTATTCAACCCAAAGATTGCTTAAAGCAAGAATGTTTAACGACGTTTTAAGCCGAGTTCATTTTTGGGGCTGGCAGGCAATTATTGTTGCTGCCGCAATTACATTGCCATTAGGTTTAACTTCATCCAAGGAATATGCTGAATTAGAATGGCCAATTGATATTGCCGTTGTTTTAATTTGGGTGGTATTTGGCATCAATTTAATTGGAACCATCTTAAAAAGACGACAACGCCATATTTATGTTGCTATATGGTTCTACATTGCTACCCTGATAACAATCGCCGTTCTTTACATATTCAACAATTTAGAAATGCCGGTATCGGCGTTTAAAAGTTACTCGGTATATTCTGGCGTTCAGGATGCACTTATGCAATGGTGGTACGGTCATAATGCCGTTGCTTTTTTCTTGACAACCCCAGTTTTAGGTTTGATGTATTATTTTGTGCCAAAAGTGGCAAACAGGCCTGTGTATTCCTACAGGTTGTCCATTATTCACTTTTGGACATTGATATTTTTGTACATCTGGGCCGGACCTCACCATTTATTATATACAGCTTTACCGGAATGGGCACAAAATTTAGGAACTGTTTTCTCCGTAATGTTAATTTTCCCTTCTTGGGGTGGTATGATTAACGGATTGCTAACCTTACGCGGCGCTTGGGATAAAGTTCGGGAAAATCCGGTTTTAAAATTCTTTGTGGTGGCTATTACAGGTTACGGTATGGCAACTTTTGAAGGACCAATGTTGTCTTTTAAAAACGTAAATGCCATTGGTCATTATACCGATTGGATAGTTGGTCACGTTCATATTGGCGCTTTGGCCTGGAACGGATTTATGATTGCTGGTATCGTTTATTGGCTGGCTGAAAAACTTTGGAAAACCCCATTATATTCAAAAAAATTGGCGAATGCGCATTTTTGGATAGGCACTTTGGGTATTTTGTTTTATGCAATTCCGCTATATGTTGCAGGGTTTACGCAAGCATTTATGTGGAAACAGTTTAATGCGGACGGCACGTTGGTTTACGGAAATTTTTTAGAGACCGTAACCCAAATTTTGCCGATGTATGCGATGCGCGCAATAGGAGGCACTTTGTATTTAAGCGGTTTTATTTTATTGGCAATTAATGTAATTAAAACAGCAAGGGCAGGTTCAACTGTTGAAGATGAATTGGCAGAAGCAGCACCATTGAAAAAAATTAGCGGACAAAGAATTTCCGGAGAAGGATGGCATACTTGGTTGGAAAGAAGAACAGTTTTGTTTACCATATTAACTACAGTTGCCATTTTAATTGGTGGTTTGGTTGAACTTGTGCCTTTAATGTTGGTGAAATCAAACGTACCTACAATTGCAAGCGTAAAACCATATTCTCCTTTGGAATTGGAAGGAAGAGATATTTATATTCGTGAAGGTTGCAACAATTGCCACTCCCAAATGATTCGTCCTTTCCGTTCAGAAGTGGAACGCTATGGAGAATATTCAAAAGCGGGAGAATTTATTTATGATTTTCCATTTTTATGGGGTTCAAGAAGAACTGGTCCGGATTTGCATAGAGAAGGAGGTAAATACAATGACAACTGGCACTTTAACCATATGTCAGATCCACGTTCCACATCGCCGGGTTCCATTATGCCACGTTATGCTTGGCTGATTAAAAACGACATGAATGCTTCTAATTTAGAAAGTAAAATGAAAGGATTGGTAACATTGGGAGTACCATATTCTGATGAAGAAATTGCCGGTGCAAAACAAAAATTAATGGATCAGGCGAAATTAATTGAAGGCAATTTAAGACAAGATCCCGAATATGTGAAAAATTACGGCTCAAGCAATATCCAAAATAAAGAAATTATTGCGCTTATAGCCTATTTGCAACGATTGGGAACCGATATTAAAGCAAATACAACTGCACTAAAAAACAATTAATTCTATGTTAAAATTTATATCGCATAATTTTGATGGAATCGAAGGGATTGAAATTTACCCTATTATTTCATTATTGCTGTTTTTTATAGTTTTTATAACAATGTTAATTATTGTCCTAAAAATGCCTAAAAACAGGATTGAAGAAATAAGCCAATTGCCTTTAGATAACGACACTAACAGTAAAGAAAATAATCATGAATAAAAATTCAGAAAAGATATCAGGCTGGAAAAGATTTATGAAATCTTTGACAAAAGCCCACGATTTAGGAACAGAAGAAGACATCATGCTCGATCACGATTATGATGGCATACGGGAACTTGACAATGTTTTGCCACCTTGGTGGCTTGCAGGTTTTTATATCACTATTGCCATTAGTATTTTTTACCTTGTGATGGTATTTGGTTTTGACAAATATAGCCAGATTGATGAGTTTAATGATGAAGTGGCTACTGCCAAAGAAGAGGTTGAAGCCTATAAAGCCGCAAATCCACAGTTATTTGATGACGCGAACATCGTTGCTTTTACGGATGCCGAAAATTTGGCAAAAGGAAAAGAATTGTTTACGGCCAAAACTTGTTTTGTTTGTCATTTGGCCGATTTAGGCGGAAGCATTGGTCCAAACTTAACCGACAATCATTGGGTTCTTGGCGGTGGCGTTAAAACCATATTCAATACCATAACAAATGGAGGAAGACCGGGAAAAGGAATGATTTCTTGGGAAAGCACCATTACCAGAGAAGAAAGAATTCAACTGGCAAGTTATATTATTTCTATGCAGGGCACAACGCCTGCAGTGCCAAAACCTGCTGAAGGAGATATTATTTGGCCAGAGGAATAACAGTTAAAAACATAACCAAAAAATGTGGTTTTTGTTTTTAATTATTTTAAAAATTATTTAGGCTGTTTTTTATTTTTTGTCGCATTTGTAGCTAAATGGTTAGTTTATTAATCATAAATTTACAGTTGATAAAAAATACAGAACAGCCTTTTAAACTTTATATGAAAGCAGAAAATAAAGAGAGATTTAGAGACTCCATTGGAACAATAGATGAGAGCGGAAAGCGAAATTTTATTTTTCCGAAGAAACCAAAAGGAAAATTTTACAACTATAGAACTTATGTGGGCTGGGTGCTTTTGGCATTTATGTTTGCGGCGCCATTTGTTAAAATAAACGGAAATCAGTTTTTGCTGTTTAATGTCATTGAACGTAAATTCCATATTTTCGGATTCCCGTTTTGGCCGCAAGATTTCCATTTGTTGGTTATTTCAATGTTGGTGAGCGTGGTGTTTGTCATTTTGTTTACGGTGGTTTTTGGCCGCATATTTTGTGGCTGGATTTGTCCGCAAACTATTTTTATGGAAATGATTTTCAGAAAAGTGGAATATTTAATTGATGGCGACAGAACCAAACAAATTAAATTGGAAAAGCAACCTTGGAACGCTGAAAAAATTAGAAAACGTATATTAAAATGGATGGTTTTCTTTTTAATTTCATTTTTAATTGCCAACGTTTTCTTTGCCTATATTATTGGCAGCGATGTTTTAATTGAACATATCATCGATGGCCCTTTTAATCATATTGGAACCTTGGTTAAACTATTAGTTTTTACATTGGTATTTTATTTTGTGTTTGCCTGGTTTAGGGAACAAGTATGCATTATTGTTTGTCCGTACGGCCGATTGCAAGGCGTTCTTTTAGACAATAAATCCATAAATGTGGCTTATGATTTTGTAAGAGGAGAAGGCGAAAAAGGGAGAAAACCGGTTCGTAAAGGTGAAAATAGAGATGAGTCCGGTTATGGAGATTGTGTTGAATGTATGCAATGCGTTCAGGTTTGTCCGACAGGAATTGACATCAGAAACGGCACGCAATTGGAATGCATTAATTGCACTGCCTGTATTGATGCTTGTGACGAAATAATGGACAAAGTTGGTTTTGAAAAAGGATTGATTCGTTACGCTTCCGAAGACAATATCGAAAAAAAGGAAAAATTTGAATTTAATGGGCGTTTAATTGCTTATTCTGCCTTATTAACCGTTTTGGTTGGCGTACTGATAACAATGTTATTTTTACGAAATGATGTTGAAGCCACTATTTTAAGGTTGCCGGGACAAATATTTCAAACTACGGATACTACGGTAAAAAATGTTTATACTTTTAAATTGATCAACAAAACCAGTAAAAATATTGAGGATATTGAAATTAAATTAATGTCGCATAAAGGAGAAATAACCATGATTGGCGGACTTTCCAAAGTTGAAAGACAAGGGTTAAAGGAAGGCACCTTATTTATAGAAATTGATAAAAAAGACCTAAATTCGTCAAATGAAAAATTAAAAGTGGGCGTTTATTCCCATGGAAAATTAATTGAAGCAACAACCACCAATTTTGCGGGACCTATAAAAATTGATTAAATGAAGTTTAAAATTAGCTGGCCAACAGGCATTATACTTGCCTTGTCGGCATTTATCATATTCATACTTTCTTTTGTTTACAAGGCAACTTTTATGCAAGAATATGACCATCACTTGGTTTCTGACGATTATTATAAAGACGAACTTAATTATCAGCAGGAAATTGATAAGTTAAATAAATCTGCCGCATTGAAGGAGGATGTAACGTTAACCAAAGTGGCGGAAGGTTTGTTGATAAAATTCCCCGCGGAATTTGATCCAGAAAAAATCACGGGAACTATTTCATTTCAAAGGCCTTCAAATGATAAAATTGATTTTCAGCTTCCCATAAAATTAACAACCGCCAACTATTTAATTTCAAATAATAATTTGGTGGAAGGAAGATGGAATGTTAAAATTGAATGGACTATTAATGGCAACACTTATTTGTTTAAGGAAAAATTAATGTATTGATATGCTTTGGACTGCACTTATTTTAGGTTTGGCGGGCGGATTTCACTGTGTTGGAATGTGCGGGCCAATCGCGTTCATTATTCCCGTTAACCGGTCATCAACTTCATCATTAATTTTTCAAACTTTTTTATACCATTTTGGCCGATTATTGAGTTATTCTTTAATAGGATTGCTTTTTGGTTTTATAGGAAAAGGACTGTATTTAGCTGGTTTTCAGCAACGTTTGTCCATTTTAATGGGTGTAATTATGATTGTGACCATCATCACTCCTGTTTCAATTTTTAGTAAATACAATTTTTCAAAACCTTTGTATAAAATCATTGCCAAGGTTAAATACAATCTCGGAATTTATTTAAATAAAAAAACAAACAAAGCCTTATTTTCAATTGGGTTTTTTAATGGTTTATTACCTTGCGGATTGGTTTATATTGCTGTAATTGGTTCAATTTCAACAGGTAATCCTGTTCAAGGTGCTTTGTATATGGCTTTGTTTGGCGCAGGAACAATTCCTATGATGACCGCAGCAGTGTTGTTGGGAAATTTTGTGAGTGTTTCCCTGCGCGCAAAATTTCAAAAAATAATTCCTGTTTTTGTGATTATCATCGGATTATTATTTATTTTGCGTGGATTGGGATTGGGTATTCCTTATATTTCGCCTTCTGATGCAACATTACAGCCATCAAATGACCCGAAAATTTGTTTAACTATTGAAAAAACAGACAATAATGCAAGAATCTCCTAAATTGACTATGGAAGATTTTGAAAAAGTTTCTTCAAATCAGGAACTTTTAAAAATTATTAGGAAAAAAAATATTCCTTTTGATAAAGTGGAAAAACGGCTGTTTTATGAAGAAGAGTTGCGTAATTTACAAATTGAATTGGTGAAACTTCAACAGTGGATTGCAAAAAATAAAATGCGTGTGGCCATTATTTTTGAAGGACGTGATGCCGCAGGAAAGGGTGGAAATATTCGCAGGTTTACCGAACATTTAAATCCGCGCGCCATGAATGTGGTCGCCCTAACCAAACCTACAGAAATTGAGCGCGGACAATGGTATTTTAGGCGTTATATTAAAGAAATGCCAAATGCTGGGGAAATTGTTTTTTTCGACAGAAGTTGGTACAACAGAGCTGTTGTTGAACCTGTTATGGGTTTTTGCACGGAAACCCAATATCAAAATTTTATGGTACAGGTTTCTGAATTTGAGCATATGATGTATGAAGACGGACTTGTTTTGATAAAATTTTGGTTTTCTATTTCAAAAGATGAGCAATTGGCACGCTTTAATGCGCGTATCGCAACACCCTTAAAACGCTGGAAATTCAGTCCGGTCGACAGGAAAAGTCAGGAACTTTGGGATAAATATACACATTACAAAGAGCAAATGTACAGCAGAACGCACACCAGCTATAGCCCGTGGATTACCGTTAAGGCAAACGACAAAAAATTGGCGCGTTTGGAAAGCATCAGGTATGTGTTGTCTCAATTTAATTATGAAGGAAAAGAAAATGCTTCCACCATATTATTTCCAGATCCCAATATTGTGATGCGTTATTACCGTTCTGCCAAACAAATAGATTAATTATGGAACCCTATAAATTAACAGAAAAAGACGTAGAAATTCTTAACACAAATAAAGGATTAAGGGCTTTGTTTTCTAAAGAACCCTATAATGTTGAGAAGGCCGTTCGCTATGTTAAATATGAAAATAAATTAAAAAAGCTTCAGGTTGAGCTTATAAGACTGCAAACTTGGGCTATTGAAGAAAATGAACGCATCATTATTATTTTTGAAGGAAGGGATGTTGCGGGTAAAGGCGGAGCCATCAGGCGAGCAACAGAACGAATGAATCCTCGTCATTATCGCATTGTTGCTTTGCCAAAACCTACGGAAGATGAAAGAAGCCAATGGTATTTTCAGCGTTACGTGAATCAGTTCCCAAAAGCGGGAGAAATTATTTTTTTCGACAGAAGTTGGTACAATAGGGCAGTTGTTGCTCCGGTAAACGGTTTTTGTACCCAACAGGAATATGAAATTTTCATGAATCAGGTGAATGAATTTGAGCGAATGATTACAGAATCGGGTATTCATTTGGTGAAAATTTATATGTCAATTTCTAAAAAAGAACAGGAAAAGCGTTTTGAAGATCTAAAAAGTGATCCGCTAAAACAATGGAAAATGACTCCGGTTGATGAAAGAGCACAGGAATTATGGGATGTTTACACCTACTATAAAAATAAAATGTTCGAAAAAACAAAAGAAGGCGTTGTGGCCTGGAAAATAATTAAGGCAAATAAAAAAACGTATGCCCGTGTAGTGGCCATTAACCATATTTTAAGCAGTATTCCTTACGATAAAAAGAGAGAGGTTTAAAACTAATTAGTGCCTAAAGTTTGAAGTGCCTAAAATGCCTAAAGTTATTAAATGGACGGTAATATTTAAGGAAAATAAAATCTGATAAATAATTGATTACTAACCCAATAGTCTTTTATCTTTTTTCTATATTCATTCGTCCGGTTAATAAATTTCTTTACCTTCAATAAATACTTTGTCAATATGGCTGTTTCCAAATGAATATGGAATAAATCCATAACTTGGTATTTTTTTGGTGATCATAAAATTTGCTTTTTTTCCTTTACATATACTTCCGTGGGTTTTTTCCAAACCCATCGCGTAAGCGCCATTAATTGTCGCTGCATTGATGGCTTCTTCCGGCGTCATTTTCATTTTAATGCAAGCGGTTGAAATCACGAAATTCATATTTCCGGAAGGCGTAGAACCCGGATTGTAGTCGGATGCAAGCGCTAAAGGTACACCTGCATCAATTATTTTTCTTGCCGGCGCATAAGGAATGCCCAAAAAATAGGAGCAGGCAGGCAAAGCAACTGCAATGGTATTGGTATTTTTTAAAACTTCAAGATCTTCATTTCGCATAATTTCCAAATGATCCACCGAAAGTGCTTGGTATTTTACGCCAACCTGAACACCACCAATAGCCGTAAACTGGTTCACATG
>PHDE01000101.1 GCA_002842505.1 Bacteroidetes bacterium HGW-Bacteroidetes-3
TTGATTTATAATTTAGTCCAAAACAGCCCTGGTATAATGCCGATATAGTGTGAAAATAGTACAATTTATTGGACTATATTGAACACATAATCGGTATTAGTTCCCGTAAATCCGCTGTGGCCAAAGCTATTCGCCGTGGCAAATTTGCTTGTGGCACTTTAAATTCGGTTTATCAAAACCAAGCCCTCTTCTTATATTGTCGTTCGCATCATATCTATGATTGAATTTGTTGCCATCAATAAAAAGAGGAATGCAATCATAAGTTTTTCATTTTTATGAAATTTTAGTCGTTTAAAAAGGCCCCGACACCATTTTTATTTGAAAATTGAATATTTCCGTTTACCAGTTTTACGCCGGAAGCAATGTCTGTTTTTAACAACAATGCACCATCCATATCCACATAATCAAGCAAGGGCGTTAAATGTGCAATGGCCGATATTCCCACGGAAGATTCTGTCATGCAGCCTACCATTGTTTTTAGTCCCAATAATTTTGCTTTTTCGAGCATTCTTTTGGCGGGCGTCAAGCCGCCGCATTTCATTAATTTTATGTTAACGCCGTGAAAATGATCGTAACATTTTTCAATATCTGTTTCAATTTGGCAACTTTCATCGGCAATAATTGGCAAATAGGAATTGTTGAACACTATTTTAGCGCCTTTCCAGTTGGTTGCGGGAAGCGGTTGTTCAATAAATTCCACGCCTAATTTTTGCAGTTCTATCGAGTTTTTTATTGTTTCAGTAACTGTCCAGCCGCAATTTGCGTCTATTCTAAAAACAGCGTCACTATGTTTTCTCAATTCCGTCACTATTTCAATATCGTTTTTTGTGCCCAGTTTTATTTTATAAATGGGCCAAGGCATTTCTTTCATTTTTGCGACCATATTCTCTATAGAATCAATGCCAATGGTGTAATTTGACTGCGAAAGATTTTTCAATTCAAATCCCCAATAATCATATAATTTAACGCCTTTCATTTTTGTGAACAAATCGGTGTAAGCTTCATCCAACGCACATAACAGAAACATGTTATTTTTGAAATGGGGCAACAAATAATCCCAATATTCTTCTGGAGTTTTGGTTGAAGAGATTTCAATAAAATCTCGTTTTTTCGTCAGTTCCTTTTCAAATTGTTTGACGTTTGTGTTGTAATACGGATTTGCGGTTGCTTCTCCAAAACCCGAAAATCCGTTTTCATGAAGCTCCACAATCATGGAGGGAATTTCAGTTCGGGTGCCTCTTGAAATGGTAAAAGGATGTTTTAATTGAAGCTTGTAGGTTCTTATGATTAAGTTCATTTTTAAATAAGGGCTTCTCGTAAAATGGTAATGGGATGTTTGGAATTTCTGCCGGTGCCATCCTTTATTTGATGACGGCAACTTGTTCCCGGAGCCGCAATAATGGTGGTGTTTTCCATATTTCTAATTTTAGGAAACAAGGTGTCTTCTCCAACTTGCATACTTAATTTGTAATGTTCTTTTTCATAGCCAAAAGAACCTGCCATTCCACAACAGCCTGAATTTATGATTGTTGCCGAATAATTTTTTGGAATGGAAAGCATTTTAAAAGTAGGTTCTGTACTGCTCAACGATTTCTGCTGACAGTGTCCGTGAATTTTTAATACTTTTTCTTGTGTGGTAAAACTGCCAGCTGAAATATTGTTTTTATCAAATTCCTGTTTGATAAATTCTTCAATGGTTAAGGTGTTTTCTGAAATTTCCTTAGCAGCATTTTTATCATCGGCCAATCTTACATATTCATCCCTGAAAGTCAATATCGCTGAAGGTTCAATGCCAACTAAGGGCGTTTCTTTTGAAATGAGTTCCTTAAAAAAGTTCACGTTAAAATTTGCTTTCTCTTTGGCTTCACCCAAAAATCCTTTGGAAATAAAACTTCTGCCGCTTTCTTCGTGTTTGGTAATGTTTACTTTGTAGCCAAGTTTGGTAAGCAGTTCAATGGCGTCTATGCCAATATTTGCATCGTAATAGTTGGTGAATTCATCCACAAAAAGGTAGATTTCCCCAAATTTTACCGGCTGGCTTAACAAACGGTTTTTGTTTTTTTGATACCAGTTATAAACGGTATTTTTTGCCAATTTCGGAATGCCTCTTTGTGTGGCAATTCCCATCAATTTTTTAGTGATTTTTGTGTTTAAAACCAGGTTGGTAAAAGTGGGGGCGAGGCTTCCCAATTTGTTATATTTTACGTTATTGGCGAACATTTTTGTTCTGAAGGAAGCTTTATTTTCTTTGTAATATTGGTATAAAAATTCTGCTTTTAACGCTGCGACATCCACATTGCTCGGACATTCACTGGCGCAGGCTTTGCAGCTTAAACATAAGTCAAAAACATCATATAATTCCTTATGGTTGAACTTATTTTCTTTTGTTGAATTTGTCAAGAATTCACGCAAAGCATTTGCCCTGGCTCTTGTGGAATCTTTTTCATTTTTTGTTGCCCGGTAACTCGGACACATGGTTCCGCCGGCTGAAGGCAGTTTTCTGCAATCGCCTGAGCCATTGCATTTTTCTGCGGCCCGTAAAATTCCTAAACTGTCGGAAAAATCCTGAATGGTTTCTATTTCTGGTTCAACCCGGTCAATTTCATAGCGAAAACTTTCGTCCATCGGAAAAGAATCCACAATTTTTCCTTTGTTGAAAATGGCTTTTGGATCGAAAGTATGTTTAATGCGTTTTAGCAATTCGTAATTTTTTTCTCCTAGCATTAGAGGAATAAATTCTGCACGCACAATGCCGTCACCATGTTCCCCGCTAAAAGAACCGCCATATTTTTTAACCAGTTTTGCGGTTTTAGAGGTGATTTCTCTAAATAAAACAACATCTTCTTTTTTCTTTAAATTCAAAATAGGCCGCAAATGCAATTCTCCGGCTCCAGCATGTGCATAATACACCGCATCTTGCCCAAATTCGGCCATCATTTCGGTAAATTCAGCAATATAATTTGGCAAATCATTTACTTGTACCGCAGTATCTTCAATACAGGCAACCGCCTTGTCATCGCCCACAATATTTCCCAGCAAACCCAAACCGGCTTTACGTAATTCAATGGCTTTGTTAATGTTGTCGCCAACTAATTTTGGAAAGGAATAACCCAAATTAATTTCCTTTAATTCTGCAATTAACGCATTGGCTAATTTGTTGGATTCTTCATCCGAATCCGTGCAAATTTCCAACATCAAAAGCGCTTTTGGGTCACCTTCCACAAAAAATCTATTTTTTAGTTGTTCCCGGTTGTTTTTGGTGCAGTCCAAAATGGTTTTGTCCATCAATTCACAAGTGTACAAATTGTGTTTCATGGCAATAACCACCGCTTCCATGCTTTCTTTAATGCTGTTGAAATGTGCCGCAACCATGATGTTTTTTGCTGGCGGCAAATCATCCAGCTGAATGGTGATTTCAGTGCTGAAAGCCAAAGTTCCTTCGCTTCCCGTAAGTAATTTTGCAAGGTTTACAAAGTTGTTTGTTCCTCCAAAAAGTTCAAAATTCAGCAATGCATCAACGGCATAACCATTATTTCTTCGGTGGATTTCCTTTTTGGGAAATTCCTTTAAAATTTCCTGCTGATTTTCTTCTTTGGAAAGCTCCTTAAAAACAGTTTGATAAATCTTGTTTTCCAAAGCACTTCCCATTCTTTTTTTATTGAATTCAGCTGTGTTTACTTCATTAAAAACAGCTTCGGAACCATCGCTTAAAATGGTTTTAAGTTCAGTGACTTTGTCGCGGGTTACGCCATATTTAATGGAAGTTGTGCCAGATGAATTGTTGCCGACCATGCCGCCAATCATACATCTGTTGCTTGTTGAAGTGTTTGGCCCGAAAAATAATCCGTAGGGTTTTAAAAAATTATTGAGTTCATCACGGATAATTCCAGGCTGTACCGTCACGGTTTTTTTATGTTCATCAAAACCTAAAATTTTGGTGAAATGTTTGGAAACGTCCACAATTAAACCTTCTCCTACACATTGACCGGCCAAAGATGTTCCTGCAGTTCTCGGAATAAGCGTGAAGTTATTTTCAGTGGCGAAACGAATTATTTTTTTGAGGTCGGCATTGTTTTTTGGATAAGCTACGCCTAATGGAATTTTCCTATAAACCGAAGCGTCGGTCGCGTAAATGCTTTTGTGCAAGTTGTCAAAATGAACTTCACCTTCAATGATTTTCGACAGTTCTTCTAGATTTATGGTTGCTAAAGACATTTTTTGATTTTTGATTTACGATTTTTGAATTATGATTTTTCCCAATTTATCCAGTGCTAAATGAGCAACAGATTGCTTCAGTCGCCAAGTCTTTTCATTCCTTTGCTCCTTCGCAAAGACGGGTTTTTGATTTACGATTATTTTCCTATCCCCAACCTCCCGTAATAAAAACGGGACAGGCTTTCTGTTCCGATAGCTATCGGGAGAAAGGGAACTTTGAGCTTTCAACTTCATACACCACCCCGCTGCTGTGATCTTTACTTGCACCGGTGACACTTTTTAAACAGTTTATTTTTCCTTCATCTTTTAAAAAGCCAAGCAAGGCAAAAACCAAAGCTTCTTTAAAGTTAATAATATTTTCATCAGGAATAATTAATGGTGTTTTTGTGTGCGACTGCAATCGCTCCATAAGAAAGGTATTGAAAGCACCACCACCAGTAACCAGCATTGTTTTTTCTGAATTTGACTCAATTTTTTTTGAAATTTGTAGGGCAATGTGCTCCACAAATGTTCGTAAAATGTCATTTATGCTGAGGTTGAACTTGTCTATTATTGGAAATATTGTTTCTGACACAAATTCATAACCCAAAGATTTTGGTTTGGCTTCATCATAAAATGATAAAGAATTTAGTTTATTCAGCAGATTTATTTCAATATTACCTTCGGAAGCCATTGCGCCTTTGTTGTCATATTCCAAATTTAAAGCCGCAACATAATGGTTCAAAACAATATTTACCGGACAAATATCAAAAGCAATTCGTTGGTTATTTTCTTTGAACGAAATATTAGAAAATCCGCCCAAATTTAGGCAATAATCGTATTCAGAAAACAACAATTCATCGCCAACAGGAACCAACGGCGCGCCTTGTCCGCCCAAAGCAACATCCTGAACCCTAAAATTGCAAATGGTTTTAATATTTGTGATTGCCGTTATTTGTGGCCCGTTTCCAATTTGAAAGGTGTAATTTTCGGTTGGATTGTGAAAAATAGTATGTCCGTGGGAAGCAATTAAATCTACCTTTTCAATATTGTTTTCTTTGATAAACTTCAGTATAGTTTTCCCTAAATAAATCCCATAATCGGCATCTAATTTCACCAATTTTTCACCAGATAAATGAAAACCTTCTTTTAGCGCCGATTTCCACTCTTTACCATAAGGAATTGTAATGGCATTCAATATTTGAAAGTCATTCGCTGCCGTTTGGTTAAATTTCACATAAGCAATATCAATGCCGTCCAACGAAGTGCCGCTCATAACGCCAATGATGTATTTGGCTGCCCGCTTCATTTTATATAGGTTTATTTTTATAAAAGTCCAAAACTTTTTGAACACTTTTATGTTTTTCCAAAAGAGTGCTTGCCAAACCAACATCAACATGCAGCTCTTCCATGAGCATCAATACCCCACGATTCACCAATTTTTTATTGGACAATTGCATGTTTACCATTTTATTGTCTTTAACCCTTCCTAATTTTATCATTACCGAGGTAGAAATCATATTCAAAGCCAATTTTTGGGCAGTTCCGGCTTTCATTCGGGTGCTTCCTGTTACAAATTCAGGGCCTACAATAAGTTCAACAGGATAATCGGCCGCCAATGAAACCGGACTTTTTTCATTGCAAACTATGCATCCGGTTATAATATTGTGCTGTTTTGCTTTTTCGAGTCCGCCAATAACATAAGGTGTGGTACCTGAGGCGGCAATGCCAATTAAAACATCTTTGCTTGTAATATGGTATTTTAACAAATCGGCCCAGGCAAGGTTTGTGTCGTCTTCCGCATTTTCAACGGCTTTTCTAAGTGCAGAATCTCCCCCGGCAATAAGTCCAATTACCCAATCATCTGAAACCCCGTAAGTTGGTGGACATTCAGAAGCGTCGAGTACGCCCAATCGGCCGCTGGTTCCGGCGCCAATATAAAACAATCTTCCGCCTTCACTCATTTTTGCATAAATAACCTCCACCAATTTTTCTATGGAAGGAATGGCTTTTTCTATGGCAAAAGGAACCGTTTTGTCTTCGGCATTCATATTTGTGAGCAACTCAAATACCGACATTTTTTCAAGGTTGTTGTAGTTTGAAGATTGCTCGGTTGTTATTTTATGATTCATTTTTATTTTTTATAATAATTAAACTTAAAACGGTCAACAAGGCATTTACCAAGATAGTCATAAATCCTAAATCGAATGAAAATTTCACGAGAAAAATATAATTTAGAAAGTAGGTTAAAATAGGCATTAGCACACATATATAAGGAACTGCGGCGTCTTTTATATTTATTTTGGTGAATATTCCGAATAAATAAAGACCCAATAAAGGGCCGTAAGTGTAGCCGGCAACTTTAAATATGGTTGAAATGACATCTCCTTTGCTTTGTGAAAATAACATGATGATTAAAAATATCACTGCCGAAAATCCAAATAACACTAAATTTTTTAATCGTTTTTTTTCTTTGGAATTTTTATGTTGGATGTCTAAAAAATCATGGGTAAAAGAAGTTGTTAAAGCCGTTAAAGCAGAATCCGCGCTTGAAAATGAAGCTGCAGAGATGCCCAATATAAAACTGATGCTTGCAAATGCCCCAAAATAATTCAAGGAAAGCGTTGGGAACAAACTGTCGGTATTGATAAATTTTCCGTTTTCCATTTCTAATTGAATGCCAAATTTTTCAGCATATAAGTACAGCATAACGCCCAATCCCAAAAACAGAAATTGCGTAACCGCCAAAATGAAGCTAAAAGTGAGCAGGTTGTTTTGGGCTTCTTTTTTGTTTTTGCAGGTCAGTGTTTTTTGCATCATATTTTGGTCCAAACCTATCATGGCAACGGCAATTAATATTCCTGAAATAAATTGTTTAAAAAAGTTGCTTCCTGAATTGAAATCCCAATCAAAGACTTTAAAATATTTATGGTTGGTTACTGACGTTATGGTTTCCGAAATACTTAAATTTAAGGAGTCTTTCACAATATATATGGAAACAATAGCCGCCATTATCAGGAAAAATGTTTGAAGGGTATCTGTCCAAACAATTGTTTTTATACCCGATTTATTTGTATAAAGCCATATTAAAGTTAAAATGATGATGACTGTGATGAAAAACGGGATATGAAAGGCGTCAAAAACGGCATATTGCAAAATTTTGGCTGCCAGCAACAACCGAAGCGCAGCGCCAAATGATTGTGAAATTAAAAAAAACAGCGAACCAGTTTTGTAAGTTTTTATGCCAAATCGTGTTTCAAGATAGGTGTAAATTGAAACCAATTTTAAATCGTAATAAATTGGAATAAGCACATAGGTAATAAATACATATCCAACAATATTTCCGAAAACAAATTGAAGGTAATAGAGATAATTGGTGCTCACCATTCCCGGAATCGACACAAAAGTTACGCCCGACATTACAGCGCCAATCATTCCAAAAGCAACCACTTGCCAAGGAGATTTCCGGTCGCCTGTATAAAATGAATCGTCACTGGTGTTTTTGGAAGTGAAGTAAGAAATCAACATGAGCAATCCGAAATAGGCGGTTATTATTGCTAGAATTAGGATTGGATTCATTAATGGAATAAATTTTGGCGGATTACTATAATGTTGAATTGAATTTCAACTTAATTTGGGCAAGTTTATAAGATAATTAAAATTTAATTGAGGTCAGTCATTAACATTGGGAATAAATAAATTTATCTGATAAAATGTTTTGGTCATTCATTTGTTAAATAGCCAAATCTAAAGTTTTTTTATGAATTAATTTGATAATTTATAAAAAAACACAAACACAGATGCTTAAAAATGCAAATACCTGCAAAAATAAATATTTTTTATGGAGTTTTAGATAATTTTAACCCCTTTTTCCTTGAACTCAGTAAAAATAGGGTCGTTTGGATCTATGTCGGTTACAATGGTGTCAATTTTAACAATTGGCGCAACAGTGTATCTTTTTACTTCGTTAATTTTATTTTTGGTGCACAGTGCAATAACCTTGTCGCTGGCGGCAATCATACATTTTTTGATGTGTGAAACTTCCCAGTCGGGTTCTGTCATCCCGTTTAATACATTAATGCCGCCTGTTCCCATAAAGCATAAATCGGCTCTCAATTCAGAAATTGAAGAAACAACATCAAGTCCGACGGTAACTTGTGCGGGTTTATGCAACTTTCCCCCTATAAATATAATTTCAATGGAAGGGTGTTCCGTAAGTTGGAGGGCGATTGGAAGGCTGTAAGTGTATATGGTGGCATTTATGTCGGACGGGATAATTTTGGCAAGTTGCAGGTTTGTGGTGCTTCCACTCATAATAATAACCTGGCCCGATTTGATAAGCTTTACCGCTTTTTTAGCAATGATATTTTTTCCCTCTAAATTGTAATTGCTTCTTTCGCCATAAGATAGGGTGCCGGTTTCCAATGGTAGTGCGCCTCCGTGAACCTTTTTTATCAATCCTTTGGCCGATAAGTCATTAAGATCGCGTCTGATGGTGTCTTCAGAAACATTTAATTCAATGCTAAGATCAGTGGACAAAACCTTTCTGCTTAATTTAATTTTGTCTAATATAAGATGGTGCCTTTCTTCCTTTAGCATAATATTATGTTTTTTTAATTGCAAAAACAACGACAAAGATGCAAATTTTTTTGGCTATTTTGATTGTTTAAGATTAATAAATTAAAAAAAGAACTATAGAATTAGTTGTTATTATTTTATTTGTGTTGGGATGTTATTTTGATATAAATTGTTAATTGTGCAAGATAATTCATATTCAATTAGGTTTGCCTCGTTATTTTGCAATTGTTTTTATTTTTTATGAATTTTTATACGTAAGAATGCGTTTTTTAAAAAATAAAATTATATTTGTTAAAATTATTATAAAATCAACTAATTATGAGAAAAAAAATTACCTTTTCTTTTCTTGTTTTCTTTACAACGGCATTTTCTTTACTGCTTGCTCAAAACATTACTGTAAGCGGTACGGTGAATGATGTTTCAGGGAATGTATTGCCTGGCGTAAATATTCAAGTAAAAGGAACTAAAATCGGAACAGCCACAGATTTTGACGGAAAGTATCAGATTACTGCGGCACAAGGCGATATTTTAGTTTTTTCCTTTATAGGATATAAAACTAAGGAGATGTCTATTATAGGAGCCTCTATGAATGTATCTTTAGAGGAAGATTCCAAACAATTGGAAGAAGTTGTTGTTACGGCTTTTGGGGTAAAAAGAGAGACGAGAGAATTGGGTTATTCTGTGACACAAATTAAATCAGAAGATTTAGATATTACTGGTCAAACAAGCGCTATTTCTGCCTTGCAGGGACGTGTGGCAGGTGTGCAAATTAGCCAAACATCAGGATCCTCAGGAGGAGGAGTTGATATTTTAATTAGGGGAGTTTCTTCCATAAATCCTGATAGAGACAACCAACCGCTTATAATAGTTGACGGTTTGGCTTTAAATAATGATACTTTTTCCGGAAGCGTCTTACCAAGTGCGGGAACAAACTCACCAAGCAGTTCGGAACAATTTTCATTTTCTAACAGAGCCTCTGACATCAATCCGGAAGACATAGAAAGTTTTAACGTGCTAAAAGGCGCTGCCGCAACGGCATTATATGGGGTGCGTGCCGCTAACGGAGCAATTATAATTACCACGAAAAAAGGGAAACAAGGAAAAGCGAAAATTGACATAACCGCTTCCACAACCTTTAGAAATATAAATACCACCCCTGAATTGCAAAAAACCTATCGTGAAGGTTTTAGCGGATTGCCAAGAGGGTTGTACACGCCTGAAACGGATAGCGGGTTTACAAGATTGGGAGGAACGGTTTTCTATTCCTGGGGACCAAAATATACCGATGACTCAGCCATTGTGGGAGGAAATACCATTGATTTATCAAATGATAAATTTTACAGTCCCTACGATTTATTTCAGACGGGCGTAAACAAACAGGTTAATTTAAGTTTAAGTGGCGCCAATGAAAAGTTGGATTACTTCTTTTCTTTGGGCAATGATTCAGAAGAAGGCGTATTGCCGAATACGGATTATGACAAAACAAATATCAGGTTTAAAGCCGGTTATAAAGTAACGGATAAATTCAATATCAATTCCTCTATTTCTTATACCAATTCAGGAGGTACCAGAGGTAACGGCGGCGATAAATCGGTATTCAGCTCTTTGTCTTATTATTCTGGAACTTTCCCAATTAATGATTGGCAGAATGCCGACGGAACACAAAGAAATTATTCCTTTGGGGTTATTGACAATCCGCGTTATTTCTTGGAAACAAGTAATTTAAAAGACGATGTAAACCGTTGGGTGGGAAATGTTACTTTAAATTGGGCGCCAAAAGATTGGATCAATGTTACTTATGCCGCGCAAGTGGATAATTTTTCTGATAAAAGAAATCGTTTTGTGCCGCCTGATTTAGATGCCGGTACACAAGTGGGCGGTTTTATTGTGGACCAAAATATCAATTTCTTAGGATTGGAATCTAATTTATTGGTTGCTTTAGACAAAAAGTGGAGCGATGATTTTAGCACTACACTGACTTTAGGGAATCAAATATCAGACTCAAAACGTGATTATTCTTGGATCCGTGGCGAAACCTTAAACGTACCGGGGATTAACGATTTGGCGAACACAATTAATACTTTCGCCGGAAAAAGCATCACACAATTAAGAAATGTGGGTGTTTTTGGAGAGCTGGTGATGGCTTATCAAAATAAATTATTTTTAACGGTTACCGGAAGAAATGACTGGGTTTCAACATTGCCAAAAGAAAATCGTTCATTCTTTTATCCATCCGTAAGTTTGGCGTATGATATTCACGAATTGTTTGATAAAAATAGTGAGTTTTTTACTTTTGGAAAGCTAAGGACTTCTTGGGCTGAAGTTGGAAAAGGGCCTTTATTTGGGCAAGTTGGGCATTATTTCGTGGCCGACGGCGATTTTCCTTTTGGAGGTTCGGGCGGATTTAGGTCAAGTACAGAATTAGGGGACACCAATATGGTGCCTGAACGAAATAGGTCGTATGAAATTGGTACGGATTTGCGTTTCTTCAAAAATAGGGTTCGTATAGATTACGCTTATTATAAAACTAGGATTAAAGACCAGATTTTTACCGTGGGAACAGCATATTCTTCTGGATTGTCGGGGATTGTCAGAAATGCAGGTGATTTTGAAACTTTTGGACATGAATTATTGGTTTCCGCAGATATCATTAAAAATGAGAATTTTAAATGGGAAACAACCATCAACTGGTCAACCAATGAAGGCAAGGTTTTAGCTTTGCCGGAAGATATTGACAATTTAATTTTTGCCAACTCAGGCGCTGCTCCGGGAATTACTTCTGAAATAAGGGATGGCGATAAAATGGGAACTTTATATGGTTATAAATGGCGTTATGAAAATGGACAGCGTTATATTGCCAGTGACGGGAAACCTCGCGTAAACCTTGATGAAAGAGTAAAAGTGGGTAATGCATTTCCTGATTTTGTCGCATCATTGGGCAATAATGTTTCCTACAAAAACATAAGCCTTAATTTCTTGTTGGAATGGAAAAAGGGAGGAGACCTTTATGATTCAGGAATGAGAAATGCCATAAGAAACGGAAATTTAAAATCTACTGAGTTCAGGGATGAGATGACTGTGTTGGAAGGGGTGATGGACGACGGAAACGGTGGGTTTGTCACAAATACACAGGAAACTTTAATTGACCAAAATTATTACAGAAGTTCAACCATCTATAACTTTGCTTCCGAAATTTTGGTGCAGGATGCTTCTTGGGTTAAACTTAGAAGTATTGGAATCAATTATAAATTCACGGGAACTATTTTAGAGAAGTTGCATATAGATAACTTATCGCTTTCTGCTAGTGCCTATAATATTTTATTATGGACGCCATTTAAAGGTTATGATCCTGAAGGAAGCCAGTATAGCGCAGGTACAAATGTTTATGGTTTTACGGGATTAAGCACTCCTTTAAGCGAGAGTTATTCATTTGGAGTTAAATTAGGATTTTAAAAACAGAAAATGATGAAAAAATTTATAACAAAAGCAATAATAATAGGATTACTTATAGTTGGTATTACAGCTTGCAGTGATGATTATTTTGACGTAAATACGCCGTCAGGAACTGCGCAACAAGAGCAATTACGAATGAGTGATTTGTTGGCGCCAGTGATTCACAGCACCATGGAAGGGCAGCATTCGGCCGAGCAGGCTTTTGGCAATTATGTGCAAAACTTTGTTGGACAAGGCGGAACTGCCGCCGGAGAAACATTTGCAAGCGGTCTTTGGTCGCAAATATATTTAAATGTTTTGCCAAACTTAAAAGTGATTAAAGAGAAAGCGGCTATTGAAGGTGCAACCCATTATGCTGCAGTGGCCGACATTTTAACGGCAATAAATATTGGCATTGCCGCAGATACTTGGGATAATATCCCTTATTCTCAAGCCAATCTCGGACAAGAAAATCTTTTCCCGGCCTTTGATTCCCAACAAGTTGTTTACACCGAAATTTTTACTTTATTGGACAACGCCATAAATGCATTGCAAAGTGAAGATAATTCCGGAATTTCTCTTGGAAAAGAAGATTTAGTTTATAAAGGCAATCTTGACAAGTGGTTAAGGGCTGCCTATACCTTAAAAGCGAGATATCAGTTGCATTTGGTTAACAAGGGAATTGTTTCACCAAACGAGGTGTTAATTACCATCGCTAATGGGTTTACCTCAAATAGCGACGATTTTCAAATGTTTTACAGCGATAAAAACATCAATCCTTGGTACTCAGTGGAAGTGTTATCAAGAAATACTGGAAATTTTCACAATGATTTAGCCAGCCAGATGGTCAGCACTATGAACGGAGATTATTATCCGTTTGAAAGCGGTGTGGTCACTATCGATCCAAGATTGCCTCGTTTTGCCGAAAATGACGGCAGTTCAGTTTGGAAGGGTTATGTTAGCGGCGGCGGAGGTTTATCTTCTGATGGCGTTACCAGCGGAAATACAGGTTTTGCAGAAGGCGGTTATTATACAAGCATTGATTCTCCTTTATTGCTAATTAGTTAT
>PHDE01000102.1 GCA_002842505.1 Bacteroidetes bacterium HGW-Bacteroidetes-3
AGGACGGTAGGTTTTGAAATTTAAAAGAACATCCCAATAAAATAAAGGGATGCAGGAGTTTTTTTTTCAATTTTTCACTTTAGTCGTTTGATAGTGAAATTAAATATCAAATGCTGACAAATCAAATTCACCCAACTGAAACGCAAATTGCCCAACTGAAAACGTATCCGAAAAACACGCCTTTAGTGATGCTTAACATTTTAAAATTTAAAGCGCGCACCATAACCGATGAAACGGGACAGGTAGCTTATGCGCGTTACTTTAAAAATGCAGGTACTTTTGTGGCGGAAGCCGGAGCGAAATTAATTTGGAAAGGCAACGTGCATACCAGTTTAATTGGAAATTTAGACAACCAGCCACATATTGTTTTTTTGGTGGAATATCCATCTGTTGATCATTTTTTTGCCATGGTTTCCAATCCTGCTTACCAGAAAATTGCCAATGATCGTTCCATCGCATTAGAATATGGCGGTTTAATTGCTTGCCAAACCAGCAAATAATGAAAGAAATGAGAACGCATTTCCGAACCTGCAATCTTTGCGAGGCTATGTGCGGATTGGAAATTAACTATCAAAATAAAACAATTATTTCCATAAAAGGCGATAAAAATGATACGTTAAGCAAAGGGCATATTTGTCCGAAAGCCACCGCATTAACCGATTTATATACAGACAAAGACCGACTTAAAACACCCATTAAAAGAACGGAAAACGGCTGGATTGATATTTCATGGGAAGCTGCTTTTAATGAAATTGAAACAGAGTTAAAGCGAATTCAAAAGCAATACGGCAAAAATGCTGTTGGTTCTTATAGGGGTAATCCAACAGTTCACAATACAGGTTTGATGCTTTTTGGCACGCCTTTTCTGCAAAGTTTGGGCTCTAACCAAAGTTATACCGCTACTTCTGTTGATCAATTGCCGCATCATTTTGCTTCATTTTTTATGTTTGGGCATTATTTAATGTTTCCAATTCCTGACATAGACCGTACCGATTTTATGTTGATTATGGGAGGAAATCCCGCCGTGTCAAACGGAAGCATTATGACAGCTCCTGATTTTTCGAACCGATTAAAAGCGATAAAAAATCGCGGCGGAAAAGTGGTGGTGGTTGATCCTCGGTTTACGGAAACCGCTAAAATTGCCAATAATTATTACCCCATAAAACCAGGAACAGACGCCTTTTTGTTGTTGGCAATGCTGCACGTAATTTTTGAAGAAAAGTTGGAAACATTGGGTCATTTAGCAGCGCATACAAATGGTTTGGAGACTTTGCGTGAAGCCGTAAAAAATTATCCTCCCGAAAAAATCGCAAAAATTATTGGTTTTTCTTCCGAAGAAATAAAACAAATGGCACGTGATTTTGCCAATGCCAAAACAGCTGTTTGTTACGGAAGATTGGGCTTATCTACCCAAGAATTTGGAGGATTATGTCAGTGGTTGGTGAACGTTTTAAATTGTGTAACCGGAAATTTAGATACCGAAGGAGGCGCACTTTTTACAAAACCAATTATTGATATTGTTGGAATGTCTAAAATGACAGGCAAAACAGGCAGTTTCAATAAAAGGCAAAGTCGGGTTCATAAATTACCTGAGTTTACTGGTGAATTTCCTGTTGCGACGCTTTCCGATGAAATATTGACTCCTGGTGAAGGACAAATAAAAGCCATGATAACCATTGCCGGAAATCCAGTTTTGTCCACGCCAAACGGCAAACATTTAGAAGAAGCATTTGCATCGTTGGAATATATGGTCTCCATCGATATTTATTTAAATGAAACCACAAAATACGCCAATATTATTTTACCAACCACAACAGGTTTGGAAACGCCTTTGTACGATTTGGTTTTTCATCAATTTGCCATCAGAAATACGGCAAAATATTCGGAAGCGCTTTTTGAAAAATCGGAGGAACAACGCCACGATTGGGAAATTTTAAAAGAGTTGACTAAGCGTTTTTCCGGAAAAGAAAATCCGTTAAATCTGGAGCAAACATTGGATTATATGCTGCAATTTAGCAGTTATAAAGATTCAAATCTTTCTGTGGAGGAATTAAAAAAGCATCCGCACGGACTTGATTTTGGTGCGTTAAAACCTCAATTGCCCGAACGACTATTTACGGCAGACAATAAAGTTGAATTGGCGCATCCTTTATTTCTAGGCGATTTAGAGCGTTTAAATGCTAAACTAAATGAGTCATCTTCTGAAAAAACTTTAGAGTTTCCTTTCTCTTTAATAGGCAGAAGGCATTTGCGCTCCAACAATTCTTGGATGCACAACAGTGAACGTTTGGTAAAAGGCAAAGAGCGTTGTACATTGCTTATTCACCCAAAGGATGCAAATTTTCTTCAAATTGAAGATGGACAAATAGTAAAAGTGACTTCTGATGTTGGACAAGTTCAACTTCCGATAGAAATAACAGATTCCATAATGCCGGGCGTTGTGAGCATTCCACACGGTTGGGGACATCACAGAAAAGGCACAAAAATGGAAGTTGCACAACAGCACGCGGGCGTAAGCCTGAACGATTTGACCAATGCTAAAAATTTAGATTTTTTAACCGGCAATGCTGATCTAAGCGGGACAAAAGTTAAAATTGAAAATATTTAAAATTGAAAATTCATGGATCATTTAACGCTTAATTGCTTGTGAGTTAGCTAAAAATTAAGTCAGAAAGACGGGTTTTTTCATAACCATTATCTTTAATTTTATTTATTATATGTTTATTTGGCAATTTTTTTTAATTTGATCTCATATAAAATATTGTTTATTCAAAAATGAATGTTTTTATTGTTAAAAATATAAATATTTAATTACCCCCTAATTTTTTAAGGGGTAATTTTTTTTAAATCAATTTTTAAGTTAGATTTGCACCATTAAAATGAGTATATTAATTATAAATCATATAAAAAATGTCTAAAATTAGATTTCAAGCATTAATTGAAGCGGCAAGCAGAAAACCTGTTGAAGTAATTGAAGATACCAAAAGGTCAGTGTTATTTGGCGAAAATGTATTTAATGAAAATACCATGCGCCAATATTTAACAAAAGATGCTTATAAAGGCGTAATGAGCGCCATGGAGCATGGAACAAAAATTGATCGTAAAATTGCAGATCAAGTTTCCTCTTCAATGAAAGAGTGGGCAATGTCAAAAGGAGTGACTCATTATACACACTGGTTTCAACCATTAACTGGAGGAACTGCAGAAAAGCATGACGCTTTTTTTGAAACGATTGGTGGGGGAATGGCTATTGAAAAATTTGGAGGTGACCAATTGGTTCAACAAGAACCAGACGCATCAAGTTTTCCAAATGGAGGAATTAGAAATACTTTTGAAGCGAGAGGCTATACTGCTTGGGATCCAACATCACCGGCATTTATATACGGAACAACATTAAGTATCCCGACCATATTTGTGGCTTATACGGGGGAAGCACTTGATTACAAAACACCATTATTGCGAGCGCTTACTGCTATAGACGAAGCTTCAACGGCGGTTTGTAAATATTTCGACAAAAATGTGAAAAAGGTTTCAGCCTCACTTGGATGGGAGCAAGAATACTTTTTAATTGATAAATCATTGGCCAATAGCCGCCCAGATATCACCTTAACAGGAAGAACCTTATTGGGTCATTCTCCTGCCAAAGGACAACAATTGGATGACCATTATTTTGGTTCTATCCCAAGCAGGGCCTTAAATTATATGCGCGATTTGGAAACAGAATGCATGCTTTTGGGCATTCCCGTAAAAACACGCCATAATGAGGTAGCCCCAAATCAGTTTGAATTGGCACCTATTTATGAAGAATGCAATTTGGCCGTTGACCATAATTCATTGTTGATGGATGTTATGGGTAAAGTGGCTTCTCGCCATCAACTTAAAGTTTTGCTGCATGAAAAACCATTTGCCGGTGTTAACGGTTCTGGAAAACACAATAACTGGTCGCTTTCAACCGATACAGGCATTAATTTATTGGGCCCTGGCAAAACGCCAATGAGCAATCTTCAGTTTTTAACATTTTTCATAAATACCATTAAAGCGGTTCATGACAATGAAGAGTTGATAAGAGCTGCCGTAGCTTCAGCAAATAATGATCACAGGCTTGGCGCAAATGAAGCACCGCCTGCAATTATCTCGGTTTTTATTGGCGAACAGTTGACAAAAGTTTTGGAGGAATTGGAAGGTGTTACCAACGGCAAACTTTCCCCTGAAGAAAAAACAGACCTTAAGTTGAATGTGGTTGGTAAAATTCCTGATGTTTTATTGGACAATACCGACAGAAACAGAACTTCTCCATTTGCATTCACCGGAAATAAATTTGAGTTTAGGGCAGTAGGATCCTTTGCAAATTGCGCAAATCCGATGACGGTTTTAAATACTGTTGTAGCCAAACAATTAAAAGATTTTAAGGTTGAAGTAGATGCATTAATTGAAAGTCAGGATTTAAAGAAAGATGAAGCTATTTTTAATGTTTTAAGAGAATATATTAAGGCAACAAAAAATATATTGTTTGAAGGAAATGGCTATGGTGAAGCTTGGGAAAAAGAAGCTAAAAAGAGAGGTTTAAGCAATAATAAAACAACTCCGGAAGCTTTAAAAGCAAGGGTTTCTAAAAAATCAATCGCTTTGTTTGAAGAAATGAATGTGATGAGCAAGGTTGAAACGGAAGCCCGTTATGAAATTGAAGTGGAAGAATACACCAAACGGATTCAGATAGAATCCCGTGTTTTAGGTGATATTGCAGGAAATCACGTAGTTCCAACTGCTGTTCGTTATCAAAATTTACTGATTGAAAATGTGAAAGGTCTTAAAGAAATTTTCGGTAAAGATTATGAGAAGCATGCGGGTGAACAAATTAAATTGATCAAAGGAATATCTGAGCACATTGAAATTATCCATTTAAAAGTTGACGAAATGATAAGTGCCCGAAAAAAGGCAAATGTGATTACTGATTTAGAAAAAATGGCAGCTGCGTACTGCACAAAAGTGAAACCATTTTTTGATGAAATTAGATATCATTGCGATAAATTGGAATTGATGGTTGATGATGAATTATGGCCGCTTACAAAATATAGAGAAATGTTATTTACAAGATAACAATAAAAAAATCCCGCAATTTGCGGGATTTTTTGTTTTAAGCAGCTTCATTAAAAATTGTTTGGTTTATTGCGATTACTTAGGTAAAAACAGAATAGGTTTAAAAAAGAAAAATTACTTTTGCACTACAACATAATTAGCGACAATGAGTTCAGAAAATAGTAAAAGATACAACCTAAGAGGCGTTTCGGCTTCAAAAGAAGATGTGCACAATGCCATTAAAAATGTGGATAAAGGTTTGTTTCCGAAGGCATTTTGTAAAATTGTGCCAGATTATTTGACAAATGATGAAGACTACTGTTTAATAATGCACGCAGATGGTGCTGGAACAAAATCGTCTTTGGCTTATGCTTATTGGAAAGAAACAGGAGATATTTCGGTATGGAAAGGCATTGCGCAAGACGCGTTAATTATGAATATTGACGATTTAATTTGTGTTGGAGCGACAAGTAATATTATGCTGTCTTCAACAATTGGAAGAAATAAAAACGTGATTCCGGGCGAAGTGATTTCTGTAATCATTAACGGAACGGAAGAATTGTTGCAAGAATTGAAATCGTTTGGCGTTGAAATTCATTCCACAGGCGGTGAAACTGCCGATGTTGGCGATTTGGTGAGAACCATCATTGTGGATTCCACAGTTACTGCCCGAATGAAAAGAGCGGATGTTATTGACAATGCAAATATTAAACCGGGAGATGTGATTGTTGGTTTGGCTTCGTACGGACAAGCTTCTTACGAAACAGCATACAATGGCGGAATGGGCTCTAACGGATTGACATCTGCCCGCCACGATGTTTTTCATAAATATCTGGCAAAAAAATATCCTGAAAGTTTTGACGCTGCAGTTCCTGGTGAATTGGTTTATTCAGGAAATATGAAATTGACCGATGATGTTGAAAATTCGCCCTTAAATGCAGGAAAATTGGTACTTTCTCCAACCAGAACTTACGCGCCCATCATCAAAAAAATATTGGAAAAATACACTTTTGAAGAAATTCACGGAATGGTGCATTGCAGCGGCGGCGCCCAAACCAAGATTTTGCATTTTATAGACAATTTACATATTATAAAAGACAATCTTTTTCCTGTTCCGCCTTTGTTCAAATTAATCCAGGACCAAAGCAAAACCGATTGGAAAGAAATGTATCAGGTTTTTAACTGCGGCCACCGAATGGAATTGTATGTTTCTGAGGAAATTGCCCAAGATATCATCGCTATTTCCAAAAGTTTTAATGTTGATGCGCAAGTTGTGGGCAGGGTAGAAGCATCCAAAATCAAAAAACTAACCATTAAAAGTGAATTTGGGGTTTTTGAGTATTAAATTTGCGTATTCTAAGATAAAAACCAAGTTAAAAATTATAAAAAAACAATTCAGACAAAATTTGCATTTAACCGCGAAGTTCGCAAAGAAAATACGCAAAGTGCGCAATTTTTTTATGGTTAACATTTAACTAAGTCAAGTATCGTAAATCGTAAATCAAAAATCGTAATTCAATTTGCGTTAGGGATTGCAGTGGAAAACCTTTTTGCGCTTTTTAAGCGTAAAAAGTTTGGAACGTAAAGCCCGCCAGCCTTTTCGGCTGGAACGCCCAAGATATTATTTTGATAAGATTGCTTTTATTTTTAGTATTTACCGGGAAATAAAATATCAGGAATTTGTTGTAAATTTGCAAACTAATAAAAAATAAATGTTAGATAAATTAAGAATCATAAAACAACGCTTTGATGAGGTTTCTGACCTAATTATTCAGCCGGATATTATTTCAGACCAAAAGCGCTACGTTAAAATCAGCAAAGAATACAAGGATTTAAACGCGGTGATGAAAGTGGGCGATGAATATCGTGGGTTGTTGAAAAATATTGAAGAAGCCAAGGGAATTATTGCTGACGGATCTGACGATGATATGACCGAAATGGCTAAAATTGAGATTGAAGAAGCTGAAGCGCGTTTACCGCAATTGGAGGAAGATATTAAGTTTATGCTGATTCCAAAAGATCCCGACGACGCCAAAAATGTGATGGTGGAAATTAGGGCAGGAACCGGAGGCGATGAAGCCAGTATTTTTGCGGGCGATTTGTACAGAATGTACACAAAATATTGTGCAGACAGAGGCTGGAGAACGAGTATTGTGGATATGAGTGAAGGTACATCTGGTGGTTTCAAAGAGATTATTTTTAGTGTTGAAGGCGAAGATGTTTACGGCAACTTAAAATTTGAAGCTGGCGTGCATCGCGTGCAACGGGTGCCACAAACCGAAACGCAAGGGCGTGTGCATACATCGGCCGCTACGGTGATGGTTTTGCCGGAAGCGGAAGAATTTGATGTGCAAATTGATATGAAAGACGTGAGAATGGATTTTTTCTGTTCCTCAGGGCCGGGCGGACAATCGGTAAACACTACGTATTCTGCTGTTCGTTTAACGCACATTCCTACAGGATTAGTGGCGCAATGCCAGGATCAAAAATCACAGCATAAAAATAAAGACAAAGCAATGCAGGTTTTGCGTTCGCGATTGTATGAAATGGAGTTGGCTAAAAAGCAAGAATCAGATTCCCTTAAACGAAAAACGATGGTGAGCTCTGGCGACAGATCGGCTAAAATTAGAACCTACAATTATCCGCAAGGTCGTGTTACAGAGCATAGAATTGGGTTAACGATGTACGATTTGCAGAACATTATCAATGGTGATATTCACCGCATCATAGAAGGCTTGAAATTGGCTGAAAATACGGAGAAACTTAAAGAACTGGGCGAAGTTTTTTAATGGCCATATAAATATTGATAAAAGCAAAACCCTCAAAATGTAAATTTTGAGGGTTTTGCTTTTAATTTGGTTTTGCCGCCTTTATTTATTTATTCAATTTATCTTGATTTTTCGTTAATTTGAGGGAAACAAAAATACCGACAAAAAGTGCCAATGCTATATATGACAACGAAACCCATTCGGGAAACTTGACATAATGCATCAAAATAAGCTTTACGCCAACAAAACTTAAAATGGCAATTAAACTGTATTTTAAGTAATAAAATTTCACCAACATATTAGACAAGAAGAAATACATAGACCGCAATCCGAGAATCGCGAAAATATTGGAACTAAACACCAAAAATGGGTCGGATGTAATTGCCAAAATCGCCGGCACGCTGTCTATTGCAAATAAAATATCGGTAAATTCAATAACGATCAATGCCATAAAAAGTGGCGTTGCCGCGGTTATATGCTTAAGTTTAATGAAAAAATGCTCGCCTTGCATATGACTGGTAATAGGAATAATTTTTCTTATTTGTCGATAGATAAATGATTTTTTAGGCTGAAATTTTTCCTCTTTTGAAAACATCATTTTGTAGGCGGTGAAAAGTAAAAACACACCAAAAACGTATGTAGTAAAACTAAACTTCTTTATTAGAATTACGCCAAAGAAAATCATTAATGCCCTAAAAACGATAGCTCCTAGAATTCCCCAAAATAAAACCCGATGTTGATATTTTAAAGGAATTTTGAATGAGGCAAATATAACGGCAATGACAAAAATATTATCTACGCTTAAAGAAATTTCAATTAAATAACCTGTGATATATTTTATAACGGCATCTGTTGCGGTAAGATTGTCTACGTTGTTTATGATATCTCCAGAGTAGAGCCAATAAACAACTCCGGAAAAGAGAAAGGAAATAGTGACCCAGATACCAGTCCATATAGAGGCTTCTTTTGTGCTTATAATATGTGGCGTTCTGTTAAAAACACCCAAATCCAGGGCTAAAAAAACTAAGATGAGCGAAATAAAAATTATCCAAACAACCATATTTTCACTATTAAATTAAGATTGTAAATATAGACAATTTGCCAGTCTTTTTTTACACTTTAAATAGGCATTTTGAAGCATAAAAAAACCCAAACAGCTGTTTGGGTTTTTTATATATAAGCAAGTAATTAAAAAATCTATTTTACTTTGTCTGCAATTGCCTTAAAAGCTTCTGGGTTGTTCATCGCTAAATCGGCAAGAACTTTACGGTTCAATTCAATATTGTTAGCTTTAAGTTTTCCCATAAACTGAGAGTAAGACATTCCGTATTGGCGTGCTCCTGCGTTTATACGCTGAATCCACAATCCGCGGAAACTTCTCTTTTTGTTTTTACGGTCTCTGTAAGAATATAACATTCCTTTTTCAACCGCGTTTTTAGCTACTGTATAAACGTTTTTTCTACGTCCGAAGTAACCTTTTGCTTGCTTCAATATTTTTTTTCTCTTAGCTCTTGAAGCAACTGAATTTACTGATCTTGGCATAATTCATTTGTTTTTTGTAGTAGGCGATTTGATAATTAAGAATTGTTCAATTTCGAATTACGAATTTATACTATTCATAATTTTTAATTTTTAATTTTTAATTTTTAATTCTTTTTATGCACTACTCCATGGTTAATAATTAAATTCCCTTGTAACTTTATTATTTTAAAGTTAGTTGTTGTAAAATGTTAGCTTTATCTGCGGTGTGAACCAAACCAGAATGCGTTAACTTTAATTTACGTTTCTTAGACTTTTTGGTCAAAATATGACTTTTAAAAGCGTGTTTTCTTTTTATTTGTCCAGAACCGGTTAGCTTAAATCGCTTTTTGGCACTAGATTTTGTTTTCATTTTAGGCATCTTTCTACTTTTTTTATCTTGCTTATTATTTTTTTGCTGAGATTTATTTCAGCACCTTTTATCTTTTTATTCTTCTGAAAAGCAAACCTTGCTTTTTTTGCTGGTTTTAAACCTTACTAACTTACTGAGCGTAGCCGAAATAGGTTACTGAGCGTAGCCGAAGTATTATTTCTTTTTTGGCGAAATGTACATAATCATACGTTTCCCTTCTAATTTAGGCATTTGTTCTACTTTACCAAATTCTTCAACCTCTTGGGCCAATCTTAACAGTAAAATATGTCCCTGATCTTTATAAATAATAGACCTTCCTTTAAAAAACACAAATGCTTTAAGTTTAGCGCCTTCTTTTAGAAATGATATGGCGTGTTTCTTTTTAAAGTCAAAATCGTGTTCATCAGTATTAGGGCCAAATCTAATTTCTTTAACAACAACCTTTGTGGCTTTGGCTTTTTGAATTTTCTCTCGTTTTTTCTGTTCGTAAAGAAATTTCTTATAATCGGTGATTTTACATACCGGAGGAACGGCTTTGGGTGATATTTCAACCAAATCTAATTCCAACTCTTTAGCCAGTTCTCTTGCCTTTGCAATAGGGTAAACACCTATTTCGACATTGTCTCCTACCAAACGAACTTCCTCAACATAAACTATTTTTTCATTTATTCTATGTTGATCTTCTTTTACAACTCTCCAAGGCTTTCTTTGACCTTTATTTCTACTTAATGCTATGACGTTATGTTTTAAATTAAACTTAAAATTGCTCTAATGTACTGTTAACTTCTTTATTTATTAATGAAATGAAGTCATTTATTGTGGATGAACCCATATCACCATCGCCTTGTTTTCTTACAGAAACCGTACCGTCATTTTCTTCTTGTTCTCCTACAATCAGCATAAACGGAATCTTATTCATCTCGGCATCTCTAATCTTTCTGCCGGTTTTTTCATTTCGTCTGTCTACAAGGGCGCGAATGTCGGCATTTTCTAACAGATTTAAAACTTTTTCGGCATATATTTGATATTTTTCGCTGATTGGCAATATGATAACCTGCTCGGGAGTTAACCAAAGCGGGAATTTACCGCCTGTATGTTCCAATAATACAGCAATAAATCTTTCCATGGAACCAAAAGGTGCTCTATGAATCATTACTGGTCTGTGCAATTGGTTATCGGCACCTTTATAAGTTAAGTCAAATCGTTCAGGCAAATTGTAATCTACTTGAATGGTTCCCAACTGCCAGCTTCTACCCAACGCATCTTTCACCATAAAGTCTAATTTCGGACCATAAAATGCAGCTTCGCCATATTCAATTTTAAAATCCAATCCTTTTTCTTTGGCGGCATTGATGATGGCATTTTCAGCTTTTTCCCAATTTTCATCGCTTCCTATATATTTATCCCTATTTTCTTTATCACGCAAAGAAACCTGTGCGGTAAAATTTTCAAAACTTAAGGATTTAAATACATATAATACAAGGTCAATTACGGCTTTGAATTCACCGTCTAACTGATCAGGCGTACAAAAAATATGGGCATCATCCTGCGTAAAACCTCTCACGCGGGTTAATCCGTGCAATTCGCCACTTTGTTCATATCTGTAAACAGTTCCGAATTCAGCAAAACGCTTTGGCAATTCTTTATAGGAATAAGGTTTGTCGTTATAAATTTCACAATGATGCGGACAATTCATTGGTTTTAAAAAGAATTCCTCACCTTCTTTTGGGGTATGTATCGGTTGAAAACTGTCTGCGCCATATTTTGCATAGTGGCCAGAAGTCACATATAGTTCTTTTTGACCGATATGTGGCGTAATCACCATTTCATAACCGGCTTTTTTTTGTGCTTTTTTCAAAAACTGCTCTAATCTGTCACGCAAAACGGCTCCCTTTGGTAGCCAAAGCGGCAATCCTTGTCCAACTTTTGCTGAAAAAGTAAACAATTCAAGTTCTTTTCCAAGTTTTCTGTGGTCTCTTTTTTTCGCCTCTTCCAACAATTCCAAATACTCGGTAAGCATCTTTTGTTTTGGAAACGAAATGCCATAAACACGCGTCAACTGGTTATTTTTTTCATCACCGCGCCAATAGGCACCGGCAACACTCATAACTTTAACAGCTTTTATAAAACTTGTGTTGGGTATATGTCCGCCTCTGCATAAGTCAGTAAAATCTGCGTGGTCGCAAAAAGTGATTTCACCATCGGTTAAGTTCTCAATCAATTCAACCTTGTATTGGTTGTGCTGACCTTTATAATAGTCTAAGGCCGCTTCTTTTGAAACTTCACGCAATTTAAACTCGTGTTTCCCCCTTGCCATTTCAAGCATTTTTTGCTCTATTTGCTGGAAATCTTTATCTGAAATAACATCATCGCCCAAATCAAGATCATAATAAAAACCATTGTCGATTGCAGGTCCAATAGTTAATTTAACATTTGGATAAAAAGAAGTGATGGCTTGGGCCAATAGGTGAGCAGATGAATGCCAAAATGCTTTTTTGCCTTCTTCCTGATCAAAAGTATAGAGCACTAAATTTCCATTTTCGGTTAAAGGCGTTGAAACTTCAATGGTTTTGTCATTAAATTGTGCAGAAATTACGTTCCTGGCGAACCCCTCGCTGATGCTTATGGCAACATCCATCGGAGTGCTTCCTTTTTGAAATTCCTTTATTGAGCCGTCCGGCAAAGTTATTTGAATCATGCTTTTTTTATTAAAGATGCAAAGGTATCAGAAATCTATCAGTTTCGCAATATGTTTTGTGTTATTAACAGAAGCTTTTTTACAAATAAACATTAAATTATTTGGTTTAATTCTAATTATCACAGCATTTTGCAGCTTGTTATTTTGGGCTTTGCAGCTTTTTTGGTGGGCGTTACCGCAAGGGTCGGGCTTTTCGCTACAATCTTTTTAGCGATAAAAAATCGCTAAAAAGGATTTCCGCTGCAATCCCTAACGCATTTGCTACAGTAACTATAGAACTTGGCCATTTTTTTTATACCTTATTACATGTATGTAATACACAAGATATTTATGGGAACTCAAAAGCAGTGAGGGCTGTCAATTTTTTAATCTTTTTTGAATTGTAATGCCCACAATTTCAGCGGTGTAAAATTAAAGTTAATTTTTCTTCAAAAAAAGGCATAAAAAAGTTGTTTAGGAATGATAAAAGGGATTACATTTGCCACCGCTAATAAGGAAAGGTATTGGTTTAAGTTCATTAAGGCAGTGTAAAGAAAGTTTTAAAAAAATAGTAAATTTTTATTAGGATTTTAAATAAAAGTAATTACATTTGCACCCCGCCAATCAGAGGATGATTAGAATATCAATTGGGATTTGGATCAGCGGAAAAGTTCATAAAAAACACTGAAAAAAACTTTAAAAATAAAATATCAAATTTTATTTGGTCAGTTAAAAATAAGGTTTTACATTTGCACCCGCTTAGAGAAACAAGCGAAGTTCATAAAGGG
>PHDE01000103.1 GCA_002842505.1 Bacteroidetes bacterium HGW-Bacteroidetes-3
ATATTCGCAATCGGTAAGGGCTTCTTTGGTAATCATTTCTCCGTTTTCTACATAACGCGCAGGACGAGTATATTCTTCTATCACATCAATTGGCGAAAATGGAGCTTTGTAGCAGAAAGGCCATTTTTTTACTTTAGGTAAACCGCCTACCAAGCATTCAAAATCGGTCAGTTGTAATTGTTCGTTATAGTAGCCTAAAATAATGTTGTCCATTCCTGGAGCAACACCACAATCAACTATTGCAGTAACATTTTTTTGTTGGGCAAGTTCATGCAATTCCAACGCATTTTCAGGAAAAAAAGAAATGTCTATTACGTTTTTTTCGGCTTCAATAATGGATTTTAAGGTTTCAAAACCCAAAAAACCCGGTACGGCGCAAATTACCAAATCGAACGGATTTATAGTTTTTTGAAGCGCTGCTTTATCGGTTACATCCAAGACAATTGGCGTTAGATTGTTGCATTTTTTTACAGCTTTATCCAATGCGCTTTTATTAAAATCGGTGATAGAAACCGAATGATTTTTTGCCATATCAATGGCCATGGTGGAACCGACCATACCGGCACCTAAAACAATTATATTGCTCATTTTTTTTGAGTTTAAAGTTAAAAAGTTTAAAGTTTAAAGTTGAAAAAAGAGAAAGTATTTATAATCCCGGAATTAAAATCCACGGCATTTCAGAAATATCTTTAGTTTGGTACAATAACATACGCTAAACTTACAATTTATTTTGATGGAAATTAAGGTTTGCTGTAAAATTTTGACTAGGTTAACACAACTAAATATTTTTAAAATGTAACCCTTAGAGACAGGTTAGGCGTAAACGCCAAAGATTTAATGTTGATTTCTGTTGCTTTTGATGGATCGTTCTGGTCTACAACATAGTAGGTGTCTAAAATTTGTTCTTTGTTTAGCACATTCAGGATGCCAAATTTTAAATTGGATTGAACGGTTTGCTTTTTCAGAAACAGGTAATTTATTGAGAAATCGACTCTGCCGTACGCTTTCAGTCTTTCTGCATTTAAAGCAGCGTAATTAACGACGGTGAAATTTCCATTTTGTGTCGTTTCTTGTTCTTTGTTTATTGACGTAAACGGTTTTCCGGATTTTATGATGCCGCTTATTGAAGTGTTTAAACGCTCGTTAAAATGATAATTAAATCCAACTGTTGAAGAATGTCTGATATCATTGTTACTTGGAAAATAATTTTCGGCAATTTGTTTAAACAGTAAATCACTGGCACTTAAGGTATAGGACAACCAAAATTCGGCTTTTTTATTTCTTTGGTTCAACAAAACTTCAAGTCCGGCAGATTTTTGTTCGCCATCCAATCTTTTATTTTGAATTTGATTTTGAAACCCTTGCCCCGAAATTAAAATTCCGGTTATATTTTTATGAAATAAACTTAAATCCATAAGAAAGTTATTTTTTTTAAAAGTGCTTCCTACTGAAAATTGTTCGCTTTTTATTAAAGGTATATTCTCATCGGCCATAACCCATCTTCTGGTTTCAACACCCAAAAAATCATCCAAAAAATCAATTACTTGCGAAGTATATTGAGATTTTGTTTCGAATTGCGCATTAAAATTTAGGTTTTTATTAAAAGTATAGCTTACATTGATTCTTGGTTCTAAGGTAGTTTGGTTAATTTTACCAAAATAGTTAAACCGTACTCCAGCACGCACAAACCATTGGTCATTCGTAAAATTTGTTTCCGTAAAAACACCGTGGTTTAGCATCACATTTCTTTGTACTCTGTTGTACAAAGGGTCATTTACATTTGTTCTGCTCAAAACGCCAGTTTCATTTAATTGATAGCCGGTTTCTATAAATAGATAATCGTTAAAAGTGTAATTTAAAGTTGCTTTTATGGAGTTTTCAAGCACCTCATTTTCCTGGATTGACAATTGTTGCTGGTTATTTTGATAGTTGTTGGACAGCAATGAATATTTAGAATGGTATCCGGAAACTTCAGCCTTTGTTTTACTGTTAATTTTTGAATTATGGGTAAGTCCAATGGCATCCGAATTTTGTTTTATTTTATCGGCCAAATTACTTCCGTTAGATTCATAATAGTTAAGGTCATTGTTAATTTTAATGTAATTTACTTTAAGATGGTTGCTGTTATTTAAGTTGTATAACAAACTTACATTTACATCGTAAAAACTAAAATCTGAATTTGAAGTAGTTGTGCTGATGGAACTATTTTGAAATGTTTTGTTAAAGTAGGCTTTGTAAGTAGGGGTATAAAACCAATTATTATTGGAGTTTCTAAAAGAGGTTTTAAGTTCCAGTTTATCATTTACGGGCACCATTATAAACCCGTCATAAGAGATAAAATTAGCCCCGATTCCACCACTCAATTTTTTTTGTAAGGCATTATCGGTTTCTAACAAAATAGTGCTTGAAACGCCATCATTATATTTAGCGCTGGTTCCGTTTTTTATAATTGAAATATTTTTTGTCAAGTAAGGATTTATGGCAGAAATAAGTCCGAAGAAATGTGTTGGATTGTACATTTTAATGTTATCCCAAAAAATAACATTTTGATCGCTTACGCCATTTCTTACGTTTATATTGGAAATAGATTCGTTCGGACTTTCAACTCCGGGAAGTATTTGGGAGGTTTGCAACAAATCGGGTTCAACTTGACCCGATAAAATATTGAAATTTTTCGTGTTTAATTGAACCGTTCCGTTGTTTAGCTTAGATAAACTATTGGTAATGTAGTTTTTAATAAAAACTTCGTTTAGCTCAACTTCCTCTTCAATCATCGTTAATTTTATGCAGTCAGAAATTGGAGAAATTAACTCATTTACATTTTTTAGGATTGATTTATAACCTAAATATCGAAACTCTATATTGTCTGAAATTTTTAAATTTTCTAGCGTAAATTCACCACTATCACTTGAAATTGTGCCGTATAATTTGCCGGAAATAATTATGGTTGCATTATTTATTGGTTTGGCATCTTTATCAAATAAATAGCCGCATATTTTTATTTTGTCCAGTTTTGGAGCAATTGAAATAAAGCGTTCGTCTATTTTTGTAGCGGTTAAAAAGGTATTGGAATTTATATAGGCAAGTATTTCGTTTAGCGTTGAAATGTCCGAAATCTTTTCTTGAAGTTGGATGTTTTCAATATTTGAAATGACATAAGAAAATTTAACATCAAACCTAATTTCAACCAGTTTTAATTCTTCCAAAAAAGAAAAATTATTTTGAGCGTTTACTTTTACTGAAGAAAAAAAAATAATAAAAAGCAGGAGCCAAAATTTATTTCGATAAAATAATTTCATTATCTTTTATACGATAGTTAATATTCAAAGGTAATGTAATGGATTTAATTGCTGAGTCAAGATCTTTATTGTTAAAGCCTCCGGTAAAAAGAACATTGGTATTTATTGATTTTGAAATAATTTTCACGTGAAATTGTCTTTCAAATTCAGCCAAAACTTCAGTGTAAGGCTCTTCCATAAAATAGCTTTCATTGTTTAACCATAAAGGCACGGAAGTTTCTGGGTTACGCAACTTTATTAAGGTGTTGTTTTTTGTTAGCTTCACACCCTCACCTTTAGTTAAAATAACTTTAGTGTTGTTATGTGATACGGCCACACGGCCTTCATAACAAAATACTTTGAAGGAATTTTCTCTGGATTTTACATTAAATTTTGTGCCCAATACCGCTATATTTCCTTGTTCGGTTTTAACATTAAAAGTGCTGCCTTTTTTTACGCTAAAATAGGCTTCGCCATCCAATTTTAACTGTCTATTTTTTTTGAAAGAAGTTTTACTGAAGGTAATTTTTGAAACGGCATTTAAAGTAACGGTAGATTCATCGGGCAAAACAAAGCTTTTGTTTTCGGCGAAATCAGCTTTGAGGGTTTCTTGGTTAAAGTTGAAAAGGAAATAAGTTATTCCAATTAATAACGTAAATGATGCCGCTATTTTAAATGCCAAGCTTCTGTTGAATGAAATTACTTTTGCTTTTTTCTTCGTTCGATTTGCAATTCGGGCTTTAAAATCTTGCAGCGCAACGTCTTCATTAATTGAAGTCAGGTTTATATCTTTGGCTTCTTCAACAATATTTTTATATAATTGATAGTCGTCAGTTTCACGAAATGAAGCCAACTCGTCGTTGGTCATCTCATCATTTAACCATTTTAATATGTTTTTAAAGTCTTTCATTCTGTTATATGACAACTAAATTATACTTTACCCTACTTTTCAATTAAACTCTTCAATTTGAGCTCTTAAAGCCAGCAAAGCTTTGCTCATTCTTTTTTCAACAGCTTTTACCGAGATGCCTAACAATTCGGCAATTTCCTTATATTTTTTACCTTCAATTCTATTTAATAAAAAAACTTCACGACTAGCGTCAGTTAAATTGGCAATGGCTTTTTCAAGCTTATGCTTAAACTCCTTTTGACGCAAAGTATCTTCAGGTGTTTCTGTGTCAATATATAAGTTTGTAGAATTATTTTCATAATTCCTGACTACTTTTTCATGTTTTTTAACATTAAGGAATAAGTTGCCGGCAATGGAAAATAAATAAGATTTCGCTTTTTGAAGGTTGAATTTATTGCAATTCTCCCATATTTTTATAAAGGCCTCCTGCACTATTTCAAACGCCTCATCTTTATTCTTGTTCTTTATGAGAATAAACCTAAAAACATGGTTAACCTCCTGTTTATAAAACATATCAAACTGTTTCTCATCACATAAATCGGTAAAATTCATAGGCGATCTTTTCTTTAAATAAATACCCAACAAAAATAGAAATAAAATATGAATGAATAATCTTCTTAAAAATAAAGGGATTTATGCTTTTTGTAAAAAAAAATAAAATTTAGGGTAGGGTACTTTAAAAGAGCGTTGTCTTAGTAGTGTAAATCGAAAATCGATTGATTTAAAAAACATAACAATAATTAATAACAATTTAAAACGTACAATTATGAAAACAAAAAATTTATTTACGGCAACAATTTTATTATTGGCAATCACTTTTTTGGGTTCTTGCTCTAAAGATGATGGCACGACGTATGGCGACGAAAAAAGCCAGACTAATTTTTATATCACAGACGCCCCAACCGACAATACAAATGTTAAAGGTGTAATTGTGACAGTGGCAGACGTAAAAGTTAATGGTGTTTCTATAGAAGGTTTCACAAAAACCACGATAGATTTAATGCAATACCAAAACGGCATGACAAAGTTGTTGGGAAATTTAGAGTTGAATACGGGCACCTATTCAAATATTACCTTAGTATTGGATAACCAAACCAATGCAAGCGGCAATGCTCCTGGATCTTATGTGTTAATGACAAACGGAACAGTAAAGGCAATACAAAGTGCATCAAACAGCATTAATATTAACGGTGCTTTTGAAGTATTGGCATCTAGCGAAAATGATATTGTTTTGGATTTTGACGTTAGAAAAGCCATTGTTGAAAGCGGAAGCAACGATTTTAAATTTGTTTCGGTAAGCGAACTTTCAAATAGCGTAAGAGTTGTGAATGAAGCCAGTGCAGGTGAAATTAAAGGAACAGCGAGCGATACCCAAAATACCTCAGACAGAATTATAGTTTATGCTTACGCCAAAGGAACTTTTAATGCAAATAAAGAAACTAGCGCGCAAGGAAGTGGTGTAATGTTTGCAAATGCGGCAAATAGTTCTAGCGTAAATAAGTTTACAGGCAGCTACGAATTGAATTTTTTGGCAAAAGGAGATTATGAATTGCACTTTGTTTCATACACAGATTCCAATAACGACGGGAAACTTGAATTTAATGGAGAGTTAGTTGCTGATTCTGTCACCGGTGTCGATTTAAACAATATTTCAATTGGTTCATCATTAAACGTGAATATTGCAGTTACTTTAAAAGCGAAATTATAATAAAAGGATTCATAGAAATTAAATATCAATAACAAACTGGCCGCATTAAATTTTTAATGCGGCCAGTTAAATAAAACTTTAAAAAATGAGAATATTAGTTATAATTATGGCGTTTGTGTTATCGTATAACATAAATGCGCAAAGCACCCAAAAAGCAGCTGAAGATTCATCATTTGGCATAAAAGGAGGATATAATTTAGCTTCTGTCAGAAATTCTGACGGAGACGAAACAGATCAACGTCATGGATTACACATTGGTTTTTTTGGGGAATCATACCTGTCAAACTTTTTGTCTATCCAAACGGAGTTAACGTATTCCCAACAAGGTTATAAAATTGAAAACAGCAATTATAGGTTAACACAAAAAATAGATTATATCAATTTGCCTTTAATGTTAAAACTATATCCTATGCAAGTTTTTTATTTGGAAGCCGGACCGCAAATTGGGTATGCAATTACACATAAAGAGCAAATTGAAACATTTGTGATAAATAACAACAATGCTTACGAGCCTAATTCATTTGATTGGGGCCTAAATTTTGGCGTTGGTTTTAAATCGGAAACAGGCATAATTTTAGGCGCAAGATATCATTATGGTTTGGGAAAAATTTATGAAGAAACCGATGATTACAACAATGTATTGCAATTGTCATTAGGATTTGAATTTTAATAATTGCATTTTAACATCCTAAATTCATGAAGTTCACCCTCATTCCAATGTTCGAAAAAAAATCAATTTTTCAAATAAGTTGAGGGTGAACCCCATAAATGAATCAATTAATAATTAAATTTGTTTTTTATAATTCAATATTCACAAATGAATTTCTCTGTTAAAAAAATCGTTTTTATATTTCTTTTACTAATATTAGTTCTTGGTTGTATTAAAGAAATTGACCTTACGGAAGGCGAAAATCCAAATACAAACAACAGTAATTCTGAGGCTACAAATCACTACAAAAGAATTGGGATGCATGATGGCTCTTTTGATGATTTTATCGATAAGAATTCGTGTTCCTCCGTTAAATTGCCAGTTTCATTATTGGCAAACAATATTCCTTTAACTATAACAAATACCGCAGATTATCAGTTGGTTTTGAATATTTTTAACCAATCACCATTTGATGTAGATATCGTTGTTTTTAATTTCCCCATTACAATCTTAAATCCGGATTATAGCCAAACATCGATAACAAGTCAAGAGCAGCTTGATAATTTATCTACTGTTTGCGACCAGGCAATTAATAATAATTTAAGTGCGATTACTTGTGTAAATATTGTTTACCCAATCAAAATATCACTGTATAACACAACCACCGAACAAACAACAATTATTTCAGTGGTTAAAGATCAGGATTTATTCAACTTTATGGCCAATTTGTCCGTAAATGAAGTATACAGCGTTCAGTACCCAATAAATGCGGTAACAACAGGCAATGTTAATATTACGGTTAGCGGTGACAGCCAATTGAAATCAATAATCAGTGATTGTGCAAATTAACTGAAAGGGCTAAATTTTAATTAGTGCCTTTTTTTGCGTTAAGGACTGGAGAGGAAATCCTTTTTTGATTCGCCTTTTCGGCGAAGTAAAAAAGATTGGAACGAAAGGCGTGACCCTTGTGGTAACGCCAAAATAGTGATTATTTTATTTTACTGGTCTAATTAAGAATTTGGCTGCTAAAAGTTATTATTTCAGAAATTATAAAGTTTATCCGCGCAAAGGAAATAAATAGGCTATTTTACTGTTATTTAAACAAAAATACCATAATCAAAAACCCCCATAAATGAAAAATATAATTAAAAGTTTGTTGCTAATTTTCTTTTTAACAATTAGTTGCGCTAAAGATGACAGTGTAAACAATGGTTTAAATAATAGCAATTATACCTTCAAACAGCAAGTGGGCTATTCGGCAAACGATATTTTGTCGAACAATAAATTTACAGATATTTATATTGAAGTGATGTATGTTGACGGATTCAAACCTAGTGCGGAAACATTAACAAACCTTAAAAATTTTATTGGGTCGAGAACCTATAAATCCAATATTATAATTGAAGAAAGATTAATTAATATTGTCTTGAAACCGGTTTATTCAATGGAAGATGTCAGAAGTATTGAGGATGCAAACCGGAGCATTTTTTCATTTGAAAATCAACTGGCAATTTCAGCCTTATTTTTAAACGGTAAATCTACAAGCGATACCGATACCACAACTATATTGGGGACATCTTATAGGAATACCTCATTCGTTATTTTTGAGGAAACCATTAAAACTACTGCCAACAATATTTTGGGATCCAGCAAAATAACATTGGAGTCAACTGTAGTTTTACATGAATTTTGCCATCTTTTGGGTTTGGTAAATCTTGGTACCAATATGGTTGTAAATCACGAAGACGTCTCCCACAGCGCACATTGCACCGTTGAAAACTGTTTAATGTACTATTTAATTGAAAATGGTAAAAACATAGGTCATTGGGTTAAAGACACTCAAATTCCGCAATTGGATGCCTATTGTATTGATGATTTAAGGGCAAACGGCGGAAAATAAATTTTACATTAATTATTTGTATAAAATTTCCCCTGCCACGTATTTTTTTCAATCAGTTTCTGGTCTATTTTAGCAACAATCTCAAAGTTTTTCAATTGATTCCATTTTGGAGCGATTAACAAATCGTAAGGTGCTTCGCTTGAAAACCGTTCAATGCTGATATTTGGCCGCAAGTAACCTACAAAATCACTTATAAAATCGATGTATTCTTCTGAAGAAAACAAATTAAAATCTTCCGGAATTCTCTTGTATTGCACTGCCATTATCGAATTTTTGACAATTTGTAAATGGTGCATTTTTAACGCCTGAATAGGCAGTTTGGAGATTTCCGTTGCGTGGTTCAGCAACTCGGTTTTTGTTTCTCCAGGCAAGCCAATGATTATATGCGCACCCAAATGAATGCCTTTGTTGGCGCAACGTTCAAAAGCTGTTTGAGTTTCTTCAAAAGTGTGGCAGCGATTTACCTTCAGTAAGGTTTTATTTAAAGTGCTTTCAACGCCAAATTCCAAAGAAATAAAGTATTTTTTTGATAAAAAGGACAAATAATCAATCACTTCTTCTGAAATGCAATCCGGTCGCGTTCCAATAACCAATCCAATAACTTTTGGAAATTTCAAAGCTTCATCATACATTTTTTTTAGCGATTCAATATCGGAATAAGTATTTGTATAAGCTTGAAAATAAGCAAAGTACAATTGTGATTTGTATTTTTTGTCGAAAAATGAAATTCCTTCTTCTAACTGCTGGGTAATACTTTTTGTTGATTCGCAATAAGACGGATTGAAAGTGTCGTTGTTGCAATAAGTACAGCCGCCATAACCTTTTGAGCCATCCCGGTTCGGACAGGAAAAGCCAATATCCAATGATATTTTTTGAACTCTTTCCCCAAAAGTTGATTTGATAAATGAGCTATAATCTAAATAACGTTTTCCTGTGAATTGCATTGTGACAAATTATGACGCAAAATTATCAAAAGATTTGGATTGGGTCAATTTTAAGCATTAAATCTGTTTTTATAAGGCAATACAGTTTTTTATTACTTGCGATTTGAATAAATTACGGACTTGAATTTCTTACTTTTGCATCGAATTAACAACTATAAAAAATGGATTATCAATTAATTTGCTCCGATATTGACGGAACGCTTTTGGACAAAAATCGTGAATTATCCCAAATGACAATTCGTGAAGTTCAACGCGTTTCGCCCATTCCTTTTGTGTTAATTTCTTCCCGAATGCCAAAAGCGATGCGGCATTTGCAAAACCAGTTGGGAAATGAAACTGCACCGCTGATTGCCTATAATGGCGGATTGGTGTTGCACAACAACCAAGTTTTGCATTCTGCTTTTATTGATAATTCGGTTTTGGAAGCCGTTATTGATTTGTGTAAAAAAACCACGATACATTTAAGTTTGTATTTTGAAGACGAATGGTACGTTCCCTCAATGGATTCCTGGGCAAATAAAGAGGTTCACAACACCAAAGTTACGCCTGTTGTAAAAGCGGGTAAATTCGTTTTGCGAGATTGGAAAAATGAAGGAAAAGGCGCCCATAAAATGATGTGTATGGGCGATGAGACCGAAATTGATGTTTTGTATAAAGCGTTGGAAAATTCCTTTTCCAGTGAAATTATGTGTTACCGTTCAAAACCCACTTATATTGAAATTTCGCACCGTTCAGTTTCCAAAAAAACCGCCATTGATGTGTTGTTAAACAGTTGTTATACAAATATTACCATGGAAAATGTGGTGGCTTTTGGCGACAATTACAACGATATTGAAATGCTGAAAGCAGTTGGTTTGGGCGTTGCTGTTGCAAATGCCATTGAAGAAGTGCTGCAAATTGCCAATAAAATTACCGACACTAATAAAAACGACGGCGTAGCGAAAGTAATAAAGGAGCTTTTTTAAAATAAAAATTTAGGCGTTCCCTTCGGTCGGGCTTTATTCGTTATTTTTATTTTATGAATAAGGAACTCATGAATACAAGTATTTCACTACTCGCTTCCCGAAAAAACGGGAGAGCTCAAACAAACCGTTTTTATCCTGAGCGGAGTCGAAGGGCAATCCCTAACGCAAAAAAACTACCTTCTAACCAAGCTAAAATGACCTCGTTTTTCCCTATATTCTCCATGTTGGTCTGTAAACTTCACCAAGTACCAATAATCTGATGACGGTAGCATTTCACCATTATAAAATCCATCCCAACCATCGCCAGTTAAATTAACATCAGCCACCAATTTGCCAAAACGGTCGTAGATATAAATAGCCGATATTTGGATGTTATTTAAGTCGTTTCCAAGAATTTTCCACGTGTCGTTATGCCCATCGCCATTGGGCGTAAAGAATTTAGGAAATCCCAAAATCGCAATGTCCAATTTAGAAATTTCACAGTTGGTTTTGTTCCGCAAATACAAAGAATGTATTCCCGGTTCTAAGTGTTCAAAATAAGTTTCGTTCCCAAATTCATCAAAACTATTGAGGCTAAATTCATAATTGTCAATTCCCGGAAAATTGTTAACCGTTATCGAGTTGTTATTGGAATCGTCAACAATAGCAATGTCATTTAAAGTTATGGGGGAAGTTGCAGACACGGTATTTCCCAAAACTTCCAGTTTTACCTCTGTTCTGGTTGGTGAGATGCAACCATTTTCTGAGGCATCAACATAATAAGTTGTTATGGTGGCTGTTGGCATTATGGTGAAAGAATTTCCTGTTTCAAAAGGAATTCCGCCGGTTGGCATATCATACCAATTAATTGTTGCGGTAGCCGATGATGCCGTAGCATTTATTGTACCTGAATTTCCTTCGCAAACAGTCACGTCCGGCGCTGAAATTATGGTTGGAATGGCATAAATAGTGGCGGTTACGGCAGTTCTTTTTCCGGTTAAACAACCATTTACCGATGCCAAAACATAGTAAGTAGTGGTCGCCGAAAGCATTGGCGTTGTAAAATTTGTGCCCGAATTTATTACCGTTGTGCTTGTTAACGAATCAAACCATAAAACGGCTGCGCCTAAAGTGGCCGTTGCCGATAAGTTAAGGGTTCCGTCATCGCATCTTGAGTCACCAACAGTTGCGTTAATTGCAGCCACGGAAATTGTGGTGCTTGCCGAAAGATTCAAAACAGGGTCTCCGGGTGTTCCGCCATATTCAACAATATAGCCTTTTGGCTGATAATTTCCGGATGTAGCGCCGGTATTGCTTAAATCGTTCCATGAGCCACGAATACCAACACCTGGAGCGGTTACATGCGCATAATCTTCATTATCCAAATTATTTGGTTCATTATTATTCCAAAAAGCGAAATTTGGTGTAGATCCAGTTATTCCGCCATTCCAAAAAATAGTGCCATTTTCCGGCCCGGTTACCCATTTCCAAATACCTTCAGTTTCTGCATCACTTCCACCAATCCAACCGGCACCAGCAGCCTGTTCGCCAGAAAGTTTTGCTTCATCAGCAGAAGTGATGGTAGCCAAATAACCTTTTAATCCAAAATACGTTCTTGATGCCGCATCGGTTTTTGCGTTTGTCCACGTAATTCCCGTAGCTTCAACATATTCGTAAAAATGACCAGTTGAAGGCAAATAATTGGCGTCACCAATAGTAAAGGAAAATGATTTTGTGCCTGATACGGTTGGTGAACTGCTTTCAAAAACAACATCCTTAACGGCCGCAATAATATCAATATAGGTTGCTTCTGCTGAAATAGCGCTTTTTAGGGTCATTTTACCTTCAGAAGCATTCCAGGATGCTGCAATATTTGGATGCATTCCCGAAGGAAGCGTTAATTTGTCCTCACCGTTTTTATATCCTTGCGAAATTTGGATGAAAAAAGCGGAAACTGTTGTGTCGTCAGGGTCTGTGATATTAAAAGCAGTGACAACTTTCATTTGGCTTAACGGACAATAAACTTGATCTCCGGTTGCTGAAATGTTTGGAGCAATGTCTGTTTGTGCCCAGCTGTAATTCGTGAGAAACAAGGCCAACAGGAAAAAAAATAAAATTGTTCGTTTTTTGAAATGCATTAATAGTCAATAAGTTATATTAAAATGCAAAAATAAGCAATTGTTTTATCGAGATGGCCTTTTTGAATAGATTTTAGTGTTAAGATGTTAATTTTGAAGACTGTTTTGTAAATACCAAAAATTGTGAATCTAAATTCAGTTAATTCCTGTTTTTTTGACTTCGGACTTCGGACTTCGGTCTTCCGACTTTTCAACTTTATCAGGTTCAATATGAATTAAAACATCATTTATTTCGGGCAATTTATTCAGCAATTCATCTTTTAACCGATGCGCAATTTCATGTCCTTCCGCAACACTTATGGTGCCATTTACAATTAAATGAAGATCCACGTGAAATGAAAGTCCAGCTTTTCTCACAAAACATTTTTCAGTGTCCACAACGCCATCGACACCCATAGAAATCGTTCTAATTTCCGATACGAAATCATCGTATAAATGCTCATCCATAATTTCACCGAGCGCAGGCCTGAATATTAAATACGCGTTGTAAATAATAAATCCGGAAGCAAATAAAGCGGCCCAATCATCTGCTTTTTCATAGCCTTCACCCATATAAATGGCAATGGATATTCCAATAAACGCCATTAAAGACGTGATTGCATCGCTCCTGTGATGCCAAGCATCTGCTTTTAGGGAAGAGCTTTTTGTTTCATCGCTTTTTTTGGCGACCATCCTGTAAAACAGTTCTTTGATAATCACAATAATGGCCAAAACA
>PHDE01000104.1 GCA_002842505.1 Bacteroidetes bacterium HGW-Bacteroidetes-3
ATTTACAGGAGAACCGGGCACCTATAAATTAACTTGGACCATTCCTCCTTTATTGGGTCAAACAGTTGGTTGTTCCAGCAGTGTTAACGTTACTATAACCACTTGCGAAAACTTAAATTTTGATGGCGTAAATGACCATATTTACTTTACCAAGGATGATTATAATTTGCCTAATCAACATTTTAGCATGGAGGTTTGGATAAAACCAAATGATGTTTTGGGCATTAGAACCATTTTATCAAAAAGAGGTGCCAGTATTAATCCTTTAGGTAGTGGCAGCGGTTATGATTTAAGATTGCAAAACGGTGAAATTTCATTTAACTGGGGTGCTGGAGGAAATATTGTGTCTCCATATAATATTGGCATAAATAGATGGTATCATATTGCAGTTACTTTTAATGGCGGTACTTATAAATTATACATTGACGGTATTGAGGTTGCAAGTAAAACTGGCCAGGCTTTACTTACCACTGATTTTGATTGTTTGGTGGGTGCCATGGATAACACGGCAAGTTTAGATGAAGATCCTGTCAATTATTATAGCGGATATATGCAGGAATTACGTATTTGGAATAAAGCTTTAACTCCAGAACAATTGCGCCAAATGATGAATCAAAAAATTATTGAAAGTGGAACAGGCGGTGTTATTGGAGAAATAGTTCCAATAGAAGTTAATGGATTGTCTTGGGTCGATTTAGCAGGCTATTATCATATGGACATTTCATGTGGCCAAATTATGCCGGCTGTGGGTACAATTTCAGGAAGATTAAGAAATATATTTACAAATCAACTTTTAACAGCCCCATTGCCATATACCACAATACGCGATGGTAATTGGAACGACAGAACTGCTTTAACACCCTGGACTTATGGTGATTCTGTTTGGGATTATCCAAATAGCACTGGGGTAAATGGAGCTCCTATTGATTGGAATATTGTAAGAACGACTCATAATATTATTTCAGGCACTAGAGATATTACCGTTTTAGGTCTGTTATCAGAAATAAATCCTTTATTTCCTTTAATTAAACCTAAAATAACTATAACCGGCGCTACAGGACCAGATGGCACTGGCACTGGTCAAGGTTTATGGATTACACATTATTTAAAATTAGATGGAATTATTGATTTGGTGGGAGAATCACAATTGGTGCAAAAAAGGTATGGCACTTATGACGGTCTAGGCAATTTTAGCACTACCCAGTTTAGCGAAAGCATTTTTGATGCCACCAGCACTGGCTATATTGAACGTGACCAACAAGGACAAAAAAATAGTTTTAATTATAATTATTGGTCCTCTCCAGTTACGCGTCAAGGAGCTGCAAATAATGCACCATATAAACTTCCTGATGTTTTAAGGGATGGTACAAATTCGGCAACTCCAATAAATATTAATTTTGTTGATGGGGCTTTTTCGGCAGATTCTCCTCTCTTAAATAACCCAATAAAAATAACCAGCAGATGGATATGGACCTATAATGCTGTTGTAAATGGTGACCCTTGGTATAATTATTATCAGTGGAAAAACGTTGGGTATTGGGGAAATATTAACGTTGGAGATGGATTTTCTATGAAAGGAACCGGAGGCACAGCACCAATTACCGCAATGCAAAATTATGTTTTTGTAGGGAAACCCAATTCCGGGGATATTACAACCACCCAATTGAATGCCAATCAAACTTACTTGATAGGGAATCCTTATCCATCCGCATTGGATGCCAATGAATTTATAAAAAATAACTTGAGGGATTGTTCAGGTTGTACCGGCACTGCCAATGTATTTAATGGCGCTCTTTATTTTTGGGATCATTTTAGAAATACGGACAATCATCTTTTGGCTCAATACTCAGGGGGTTATGCAGTTTATACACTAATAGGAGGAGTTGTGGCAATTGCTGATACGCCTTTGACCATAAATGATAATAAGCCTGGTTCAAAAATACCTGAACGCTATATCCCTGTGGGTCAAGGATTTTTTGTGGAAGCAACGCTGCCAATTTTGTCGGGTACAGGCACTTCATTAACACCAGGAAATTTATACTTTAAAAACAGCCAGCGGGTATTTCAACGTGAAGTTGTTACAGGTTTGGCAAACAATGGATCGGTATTTATGAAAACAGCAGCGTCCAAAAAATCAGAAACTGCGGAAACAACTGCCGATAGCAGACCAAAAATAAGGTTGCAATTTGATTCACCTACAGGTTACCAAAGAAGATTGTTGGTTGGGGTTGATGAAAGAACCACCAATAATTTTGATATTGGTTTTGACGCGCCACTTAACGAAGACAACAAGGAAGATATGTTTTGGCAACTTGGCAAAGGCAAGTTGGTGATTCAGGGCGTTAATAATTTTAATGAAGACCAAGAATTGCCGCTGGGACTTAAAATTGCGAAAGCCGGTTTGGCAACCATTAAAATTGAGAAAGTCCAAAATATTGATGAAAACACCACCTTACATATAAAAGACAAATTTACGGGGAAAACGTACAATATTTCCCAAAGACCTTTTGAAATTGAATTGGAACCGGGAGAATATTTAGACCGATTTGCCTTGGTATTTAAAATGTTCAAATTGGTGGCAGATGATGTGGCAAACGGGGTTTTGGTAGTGGAACCAATTGTTGAAGACCATAATTATCACGTATTTATGAACAACGCCATACAGGAATTGCAAATAAAAAACAATGGTACTGATGAAATACAAAGCATATTCCTTTACAACAATATTGGGCAAATTATGCATACTTGGAATACCAATCTTAACAGAAGAATTATTTCATTGCCTGTTAAATTGGCTACCGGCGTTTACATTGTGCAGATAAATACCAAGAATGGAACAAACATTAATAAAAGAATTATTATTGAATAAATAAAGAAACATTGTCTTTGCGCTACACAAAATACTTAGCGAGTCAAAGAATAGCGCTTATCAAAATTAAAAACGTGATTTTATTGAGAAATCACACTTAAAAAGATGCGAAGAAAAAATTTGACATATTTATGCTGTTTGCTTATGATGTTGTTAAGTTTTTCTGTTTTTGCGAAAAAAAAAGAACCTCCAGAGCCGCCACAAAATCTACCGCCATCTGGACCAGGATTGCCCATAAACGGTGGCATTTCGCTCCTCATAATTGCAGGAGCAGCTTACGGCGTTTATGCCAAAATTAAAAGATTAAAAAATTAAAAGATTAAAGGAATTACGCCCTTCGGCTCCGCTCAGGGTGACGGAATTACGCCCTTCGGCTCCGCTCAGGGTGACGGAATTACGATTTACGATTTAAGATTTACGATTTTTTAAACTGAAACTTGAAACTTGATCCCGCACGTGCGGGATGAAACCTGAAACTTTTGATTTACGAATTACGATTTTCAAATTATTTCGGTCTTCAGACTTCCGACTTCGGTCAATCAACTTTCAACTTTTAATTCCCCCTTCGGGGGTTAGGGGGCTTTTCAACTAAAGAGATACAGCCATTCCTTATCATCCTCGTTGTCACTTTCCTCAATTAAAACAAACCCATTTTTTTCATAGAAATGTTTGAGCCATTCTTCTTCAATAGTGAGCCAATATTTTTGGGTTGGATTTTGGTTTTTCAAAAAAGTTAACCATTGTGATGCCAAATTTCTGTTTCTTTTGTGCAGCGGAACCCAAATAAAACCAATATACAAGTAGCCTTCGGTAAACAAATATTGCAAGGATCGTTCAAAGTCACTCATATCTGGGAGGCTTTTGGAGAAAATGAGTCCGCCGGCAACCACTTCATCATTTTCTTTTAAAACATAAATTTTTGCGGCATTTTTGTAACTGTCCCAATACGGAACGATATAAGGTTTCCAATCATCGGGCAACATATTAAAAAACTGTTCCGGACTATCGGTTGCGTTGCTAAATTGGAGGTTCATATATTAAAAAATTTGTAAATAATTTAGTCCTTTTAGGATTTGTATGAGTAAACAACTTGCAGTCTATTTTAACCGCAAGGCTCGCAAAGTATTGCGCAAAGTTCGCAATTTTTTAGTGTTGCGGAAGCACATTGCGTTCTTTGCGTATTTTTTTGCGCTCTTTGCGGTTAGGTAAACCTATTAATACAATATACTTCGTAATTTAACTCTAGGCACTTTAGGCACTTTTTTATAAAAGACCCCAAGACATCAACTTGTCCGAATCTTCCAACCAACGGTCGCCAATATCGGTTCTGTAATAACAGTTATTCACAATAAGATTGCCAATGCGATTATACATCATTTTTTGCGCGTCTCTCATGGTTATTCCCGTTCCCGTAACCAACACGGCAATACCGGTGTCGCCAGTAATAAGCCATTCGTCATGAATCTTTTTTAAATGCATGGGATGAATTCCCTCTTTCATTTCCTTTTTAAAAATAACCACGGAATCTTTGGAAAACAGGTTGAATGTTTTTTTGTCATCAAAAGGGAAAGGCGGCACCACCACAAAAGCACCTATTTGGAATCCTTTTTTTACATTGATCGTGAAATTTTCGCCGTTTGCAATTTTATAAAGTATATTCCCAAAAGGTTCATGAACACCGGCGCGTTGTATAAATATTTGTGGAAAACCAAATCGCGAGGTGAATTCTAATGGGTAAATGCCATTTCCGTTCACAATGCAATTGATATCAATATGCCCCCTAAAATTACTTTTGGCCAAAGTGGGTTCAAATTTTTTCAAAGTCGCTTCAAATATAGGGGAATGTTTCACCCAAAACATACTGCTGCCCATTTCTCCTGTAGAAACGCCCAATTCTTTCGGGAAAAGTTTTTTATGCTCAAAAGTGACATTGAGCGGATAAATAAATTGAGTGCCGTTAAAAAAAGCGGATACCGAAATTTCAACGCCTTTTACCTTACGCTGCAATTGAAAAGTGCCAAAATCATTTCCCCAACTCTTTTCATAAGCTTTTAAAACCCGCATAACGTCCAATCCTTCATCGTCATTTCCCACAAAAAGCAGTTGTTTAAATTCTTGTGTTTCTCCGCTGGGTTTAATAACATAAGCATCTGGATTTTCTTGAACATATTTTATGGCATCCTGAAAATTGAAAAACTCTTTCCATGGCAAGGTTTTTACTTTATGTTTTTTAAGTTCATCCTGTCCAAAATTTCGGTCGAGCTCTAAATTATCGGTATATTCCGATCCGCCGAAAACCACTTTGCCGGCAGCCCGCAATTCTTTGCAAACTTTCCCGTAGCCCGTATAATCAAAAACAATGACCTCGGCCCAATCCACATGTTTTTTCCAATCCAAAACTTTTGTCACAAAACCATAGCCTATTTCTCTGCAAGATTTCTCTTCAATATATAATTTTACGTCATTTCCTTCTAAAAATATGGCGTAGGCAATGTCCAAAGATTCACCCCAACGTGAAATAAACAAGAAGTTTTTTTTAACAATTTTTATGCCGTTTACTTTTGAATGGGATGAATTTTCTTTCAACGGCTTAATGACTTTACTCATTTTTAATGTGATGTTTTTTTAATTTTTTTTGGCTGTTTTATTGAAGAATAATTTTATGAAAAGCTTCCAAAAAATTCACTCTGTCTGTACCAAATCAACAATGATTGAAGCGTAATATTCTTCACCATATTCGCCTTTTGTGGTTTCAACTTTGTAGGTGATGTTAAATTTTTTGCCAATATATTTTTTTTTGGTGAGGTCAAATTTTTCAGTGGCGGCAGATTCTTCGCCCTCAAAAAAGAAACTGTAGTCATTTGTGTCCGTAAAATAGTAGAACCCTTCTTCATAGCCGTTAAATGTTGCTTTAATGCTGAGGGTTTCTTGGTTTTTACCAAAAAATAATGATACTAAAGCGAAAAATGTAACCAGTATTTTCATTTCCTGAATTTTTAGTGAACTATTTTTATGTTTTAGAAATAATCAATGGTGAAAAAAAGCTAATAAAGCAATTTCTTTCATAAGATAACCATTGTCTTTTGAAGTCAATTCGACTTTAAAAAAAAGGTTAAACATCAACTATTATTGATAGTTTTAGCAGCTTTTAAAAAATAATATTGCCATTTGCAATTGGTGGCATCAATCAGTTTTAGCGCTGTTGATTCTTATTTTATAAAATGTGCACAATGCCAAATTGCATAACAAATATAGCCCAAAATTCACTAATTTATAATAATTCGACAAAAAATAATTTAAAGATTTTTCGGGTTTTAAAAGCGAGAAAAAGAGCGCTTAAAAGAGTTTAAAATTGCTGAAATTAAAAAAACAAAACCTAAAAATACATTCTGAAAGTAACGTTTGGGGCAGTATCAATGGAAGTGTTATTTATGGTTTTGATGGTGTTATCATTGTTTATTTTGTAATAGGTATTTAAGATATTTTTAGTGTTTAAAAGGTTTAATACCGATATTCCTGCCATTCCGTTCACTTTTTTGCCCAAATTAAATTTGTAGGTCGATGAAAAATCGGCCCTAAAATAATTGGACAATCGGCTGCTGTTGGGCGAATTGTAATTGATAAAACGGTTTACCCCATTTATGGTAACGGGATTGTTTTGGGTGGGCGTTGTGTGTGGTTTTCCGGTTCTCCAAAGCAATCCCAAGGCAAAATCAAACTTTTTATAGGTGTAGGTATTTCCTAATGAAATGCTGTGTTTTATGTCTAAATTATTGGGAAACACCGCAGGTGACAATTGGGGAAAATTATAATTGTTTTCATTAAAAGTGTAGCCAAGCCAAGTGCTGAAAGCATTGGCTTTTTTATTGATTAAAAACTCAATCCCTTTCACGGTATAACTGCCCGAAGTTTTGGTGAATTGATACTGGTTTTGAAATCCCTGGTTGGCGGTTGTGATGCCATTTACCTGTTTATAGAAGCTTTCTATGTCAATAAAAAAATTGTTCTTTTTGTAATTAACCCCAAACGAAGCCTGTTTGCTTTTGAGAATGGGAATCGCATCATTGTCGGCCAAGGTCCATCGACTATTTTCAACGCCCAAAAAGTCTTCCTGTAAATCAATTATTTGGGTTGCATTCTGGCTTTTATATTCACCGGCAATTTTTAATGATAAATTGGCGCTTAGTTTTTGCAATGCCTGTACCCTTGGTTCAGCGATAAAAGTTTTGAATTTTTCAATATAATTTAGCCTAACGCCACTATTTACAAAGGTTTTGTTATTGGTTGAGGCATAATTTAATTCACTAAAAACAGTGTGATTTCTAATTACATTTTTAATGGTTCTCACAAATAGGGGAATATTTACGTCTTCAGCATTGGTGATTCCCAATTCATAAAAATGATAGCCATTTAAAAGCTGGATATTTTTGGAAAGGTTGTAATAGGTATTTAGCTTGATACCAGTTTCCAACACTTCATTTTTTTGGATGAGCCGCTGTTCATTTAACGGTGAAAAGTTCTCGCCATGAACATCAAATTTGGTGTAGTAGCTTTGTAGGGTTGTTTTAAATTTTGGATTCCATTTACTGGTTATCAGCAATCCAACCGCAACATTTCTTTGTTCCAATTCACTGGTTTTACTGTTTAAAATGGTTTCAGTTTGTAAGGATTCATTAAAATGAAGTTTGTTTTCAACGGTTAAAAAGCTAAGCCGAATGCTGTTATTTTTATTTATATCATACAATAATTTCAAACTGTAATCGTAAAAATTAAAACTGGAACTGGTTTTTGAATTCTCGCTTTGTGTAGTTGAAGCAGTCATAATTTTTGAATCCTGAAAAGCCTTTTTAAAATATTGGTCAAAAGTGGGCGTTTTTACCCAATCGGTGATGCCTCGCCTGCCGGAAAATTGAAAGCCAATTTTTTTTGAAATAGGGATTTGCGCAAAAGCATCGGCGCTTAAAAGATTGAATCCTGCACCGCCAAAAGGTTTTTTTTGAATGGAATCCAACGTTTCAATAGTGATTGTTCCTGAAACACCGTCGCCATATTGCGAACTTGTTCCATTTTTGATCAGCGTAACCTTGTTAACCAAATACGGATTAAAAGCCGAGATCAATCCAAAAAAATGTCCGGAATGGTACATCTTTATGCCATCCCAAAGCAATAAGTTTTGGTCATTGGCACCGCCTCTGATATTGATGTTAGAAATGGTTTCGTTGATGCTGCTTATACCAGGCAATGCCTGTATTTTTTGAAGAATATCGGGCTCAATAAGACCGGGTAAAATACCTGAATTTTGAATGTCAAGGGTAATGGTATTATTGGTATTTAAGGTAATTCCGGAAGTCAGATAATTGCGCAACATCACTTCCTGCAGTTTTTCTATTTTTTGGGCAAGCAAAATGGTTATACCCGATTTTCTGTTGATAAGTTTTGTGGCATTTAAATAAATTGTTGGGTAAGCATCATGGCTAATTTCAATTACTTGTTCGTCAGAAATTTCATCCATTTTAAAAAACCCGTTGCTATTGGATTTTGTGCTGCTATTGGACTTTAATATAGAAATTTGCGCACCTTCAATGTAATTTCCGCTGCTTGCGTCTTTTAAATAACCGCAAATGGCGTTTTGTTGGATTGGGCTGCTGATTAAAATGTTTGTTTTTGTTAAAAAAGTAAACGTTAACGAAGTGTTGTTTTTGAAATAATTAAGTACTTCAGCCAAGTTTAAATTACCGGCATAAGGATTAATTTTAATGTCTTCAATTACTTTATTGGCATAAGTAAAGGTAATCTGAAACTGTTTTTCGGCAGTCGACAGTATTTCATAAAGCGGTTTTGCCCCATTATCTAACGCTTGCGCATAGTTTAAATTGGCACATAGAAAACAAGTTAAAATGAATAAAAGTTGCCGCTTGTTGATTTTCATTATTGGTGTAAACGCACTTTTTTATCACTTATTATGGTGTATTTTAAATTAAGCGGTACGCTAATGGCCTGTAATGCAGTATCTAATTTGGTATGTGTGAAATTCCCCGTAAATAAAGTGGTTTCAAATTGCGCATCATACAAAATGGTGATATTGTACTGTCTTTCAAGCTCTTGGATAACATACTTGTAAGGCATACTTTTAAAAGCGCTGTTGTTTTCAATCCAAGATGGATTGGTTTCTGTTATTTGCCCAAATTCACTGGTTGAATTTAATACTTTAAACATACTTCCTGCCGGAACTTTAACAATTTTATTCTGGAAAGTTACACTCACAACGCCTTCATAACAATTAACTTCAAAATAATGGTCTCTCACAATCACATTAAATTTGGTTCCTAAAACGGTCACTGCACCAAATGTTGTATTTACGGTAAATTTAGAACCCTTAAAAACACTGAAGTAAGCTTCTCCTTTTAGGTTTAATTCCCTGTTATTTTTCCAATTTTTTGGTTTAAAAGTAACTTTTGAATCGGCGTTTAAACGAACATTTGAATTGTCGGGTAAATCAAAATTGGTTTTTTCGCCAAAATTAGTGGCATAAACCGTGCTTTTGTTTGAAATGAAATAGTATGAGGAAGCAACCATTATTGCCAAAACAGCGGCAACTTTGAAAAAATTATTGATAAATTGAAGTTTCCTGACTTTTCCTTTTACATGCTTTAATTTAATTTTTTCTAAGGCATCTTCAGCATTATAATCGGGGGTTTCAAGTTGGCTTGACGCCGTAATTATTTTTTTATAAGCACGTATTTCATCCTCGCTTACATGTTTTTTAAGCTCGGCTTCAGTGATTTCATTGTTAAGCCATTTGGCGAGAAAATAATTTTGCTCCATTGTGTCAATTATATTACAATAACAATTAATAGATGTTTTACCCTACCAATAAATTAAATATTATCAATTTCTTTTCTTAGGTTCAGTAGCGCATGATGTATTCTTTTTTCCACCGCTTTAACGGATATTCCTAATATTTTTGCTATTTCTTTGTACTTTTTCCCATCAATTCGGTTCATTAAAAAGGCAACTCTTTGCGATTCAGAAAGGTTAGCCAACGCTTTTTCCAGTTTGTCGTTAAATTCTTTTTCTTCCAATAAAAACTCCGGATTTTCATAGGTGTAATTTTTTGAAGGAATTTTCTTAAAATTTAACACCACTTTGTTTTTGGCATAGTCATTTAAAAATAAATTATTGGCAATGGTAAACAAGTACGATTTTGCTTTGCCCACAATAATTTTTTGGCAGTTTTCCCAAAATTTTAAAAAAGCATCCTGTACAATATCACCTGCCAAATCAATATCGCCACATTTATAAAAAATATAGTTATGAAGCAATTTTGAATGACTGTTAAAAAAATCACTAAAATTTTTCTCGTCGCAAAAACCTTTTTTATTGGAGAAAATCATAAAATTTATGGAGTTGGTGTAAATTTTAGTGGCAAAGATAATTTTTTTTGAAATAAGTAGGGTATTTTTGAAATAAACTGTTATACTAATAATTAAGAACGAAAAATATGAATTCAAAAATTACATTTTTTTTATTGGTTTTGTTTTTTGTTTGTTTTATTTCTTGCCAAAATGAAATATCGCAAACCACACAGCCAACCCAAAATGAAGTTTTAACAGCCAATTCAACGGTAACCACATTAATAAAAAACACGGTTGCCAACGATGGCTCCAGAGATAATATTATTGACAAAGCAAGTTGTATCAGCATACAACTTCCTGTTAAAGTTGTGGTTAATGGTGTGGAAATTACGGTCAATTCTGAAGCGGATTATGAAATTATTGAAGCAAATTTTAATGAATTTGAGGAAGACGAAGATGAACTTGAAATTGTTTTTCCTATCGTAATATTGTTAAGCGATTTTACGGAAGTTACCATCAACAATTCAGATGAATTGGAAAGTTTTGTTGATGATTGCGGAGGTGAAAATGAAATGGATGATGATATAGAATGTATTGATTTTGTGTATCCTGTCAGCTTTTCAATTTTTGATTCGGCGAATCAATTGGCAGAAACGGTTACGGTGATCAACGATGAACAATTCTATAAATTTATGGATGATTTGGAGGATTATCAAATTGTTCAAATAAATTTTCCGCTTAAAGTGGTGCTTTTTGACGGAACCGAGCAGACAATAAATGACATGGTTATGTTGGAAACAGCTATTGAGAATGCGAAAAATAAGTGCGATGAAGATGATGACAATGATTGATTGTGTTGATATATAACTGAAAAACAAAATATTTACAAAATTAAAGTTCAAAACTAAACCTATTTAAAAAAGTAGAATTTCAACCAAGAATATTTTGGTGTTTAAAAGATTTTAAGCAAACCCCTCGTAAATTGACCCCAAGAAAAGGCCACTCAAATTAATGTGTGGCCTTTCTGTTTCCGCTAACTATTCAATTTCTGCTGCTTAAAATATATTGACCATCAAATTTTAAAAAAAATTACATTTGAAAGGAAATTAAATTATATTTGATGGATAAATTCTATTTGGTCAATATTTTTATGAAATTAATATGAATTGTGAAAAATTTACCAAACTTTAAATTTTCTTCAACAATGATCATTCTTCAAAAATTCTTCAAAAATTATTCAACAAAAATTTTGGCACTGTTGCTTGTGTCACTGTTATTTCAAGGCTGTAAAGTTTACCAGAAATCGACCACTTTAGAACAGGCTTCTAAAGCCAATCAAAATGGATTTGTAAAAGTGACCATGGTTAATGGCGATGAATATATTTATGAATCCATTGAACTTAACGACGGTAATTATTACGGCATAAAAACCGTAAATGAAGAAAAAGTAAAAACAACACTTTTAAAAGAGGATGTTTTGAAAGTGGAAAGACATACTAAAAAATCGTCCGGATTTTTAACTTTTATGGGAATAACCATTGGAGTGGCTTCTGTGATATTGGTGATCCTTATGTTTGGAGGTTAAATAGAACTTATTTTCAAAATTGTATTTCTGATTAGTTATTCTTTAATGCTTTATTTAATTATATTTACAAGAAGAAGATATATTTTAGATTCATAAAATATTGAAGATAAAATGCACATACATTTTTAAATAAAATACCCTATTGGAAAAAAATACAGAAATAGCTAAATTAAAATTTTCCGAATTATTATTGAATGAAGTTAATTTAATAATCATTTCTTGTGATGAAAACGGGCATGTTATCTATGTTTCACCAGCAACTGAGCATATTATTGGTTACAAAACAGCTGATTTATTGGGTGATAAATGGTGGGATTTGACCTTTTTTTCAACTGTGGAAGGACAATTATTTAAGCAACGAGTTTGTGATATAATCAATGGAAAAGCTAGGGTAAATCCAAAACCCTTTGACCGAAAACTGCATTGTAAAGATGGCAGCATGAAATGGATTGAATGGCGCGATTCGTTTGGCGAAAATAAAACCTATATTTCTGTAGGCGTCGACATCACCGATTGGAAAAAAACTGAAGAAATCAAAATACAATCCGACACTATTTTAAAAAGTGTAGATTCTATGTTGATGGTAAGTGATAAAGATGGCAATATTATATACGCGTCGCCTTCCGTAGAAAAAATGTTGGGGTATAAGGTTGAGGAGATTATGGGTGATAAATGGTGGAAGGTAACTTATGAAAACCAGCAGGAAGCGCAACAGGTAAAAGAGGCCATTTATAACTTCGTTTTTTTTAACAGAAAGGATTTTACCGATATTTCAAAACGAAAAATTAAAGCCGCCAATGGCGAATATAAATGGATAGAATGGCAGTTGTCAAAAGGAGCCAACGGAACCTATATCTCAATTGGCACCGATATCACCCATAGAATAGCCACAGAAATCGAATTAAAAAAAGCAAAAGAATCTGCCGAGGAATCCTTAAAAGTTAAAAACGAGTTTTTGGCCAATATGAGCCACGAAATTAGAACGCCACTAAATGCCGTCATCGGATTTACGGATTTATTGTTGGAAACGCAGCTTACGGCAGAACAAAAAGAGCATTTGGAAACCATGCGCAATTCTGGTGAAATATTGCTTTCCCTCATTAACAATGTGCTCGATCTTTCAAAATTGGAATCCGATAAACTTAAAATTGAAGAAATTCCCTTCAACCTGCACAAGTCTTTTAATACAGTTTTAAAATTGATGAAATTAAGGGCCGAGGAAAAAGGAATTTCTTTAGTCCTTAATATTGAGTCAAATACGCCAAGTATGGTCATTGGCGACCCAACCAGAGTCGAGCAAATTTTGCTGAACTTGATTGGCAACGCGGTTAAATTTACCAATAAGGG
>PHDE01000105.1 GCA_002842505.1 Bacteroidetes bacterium HGW-Bacteroidetes-3
AATAGGCGTGTTTTCAATTGCGGCTTGGGCAATAGCCGCATCATTTGTGGTGTTGTTTATTCTGAAAAAAACAATAGGATTAAGAGTTACCAAAGAAGAAGAAGTGGATGGTTTGGATATCCATGAACACAAAACAAATGTTTATAACTAACGTAATGATTTATTAATCAATCAATCAATCAATCAATCAATCAATCAATGAGATTTAAAATTAACCCAAAAATTAGAACAATGAAAACAATTAAAAGAACAGTATTATTATTGATAGCGATAATTTCAATAAGTACCATAAATGCACAAGAAGAAGAAAAGTCGAAAACCAAATTAGATTTAGGGGTCGATTTTGCCAGTAGGTATGTATGGAGAGGGCTTGAATTTTCAGATTCTCCGGCGGTACAACCTTATGTTGAGCTAACTTCAGGAAATTTTACGCTGGGCGCATGGGCTTCTTATGAAACAGGCGGACAAGTTGTTGGGCAAGAATTTGATTTGTACGCTAATTATGCAATTGGGCCAGTTTCGCTAGGTTTTATAGATTATTCATTTCCTATTGATGGTTTTACCGATGGATATTTTCAAATGAAAAATCATGTTGGTGAAGCAACCATAAGTTTTGATGGCGTTGAGAAATTTCCATTAACATTGTTTGTGGGCGTAAATGTTTATAATGATGATCAGAATTCTATCTATACTGAGTTGGGATATCCTTTTAAAATAGGAGAAACTGAATTAAGGGCTTTTGTTGGAGGAGGAAATGAAATATACTCCACAAATACTGATTATACTATAACCAATTTTGGTTTGACGGCATCAAAAGCAGTTAAGTTTACGGATGCATTTAGTTTAGGTGTGTCAGCATCAGCAATATTTAATCCAGATACTGAAGATGCTTATTTGGTTTTTGTGATTTCTTTATAAACTTTATAAAAGAGAATAGTTATTGGTTAATTATTATATTAGGTTTTGGCCTGTCCGGTTTGTGATATAACTGGACAGGTTTTTTAATTTGAATAAATTAACTATGTACCATATAAATAATAGGGTATAAATATATTATTTGTTAAAATAATGTTTTTATACCCATAAAAAATTAGGAGGTATAGAAAATAATATATATTTTTGACCGAAATAAATTTAAAAATCAATTTAGTATGAAGAAAATTGAAGCAATAATCCGAAAGTCAAAATTTGATGAGGTAAAAGAGGCGCTGCATCAAATTGAAGTCAATTTTTTTAGTTATTGGGATGTAACCGGAGTTGGGAATGAAAAAGAGGGACATGTATACAGAGGTGTCAGCTACAGTACTTCAGATATTCAGCGAAGATTTTTATCAATAGTGGTTTCAGATCCGTTTTTGGACAGAACTGTGGAAGCAATTTTAAAAACAGCGTTTACAGGAACCGTTGGAGATGGTAAAATATTTGTTTCAGATGTGGAGGAAGCCTATAGAATTAGAACAAAAGAAACGGGATTTGACTCCTTAAAATAAAACACCGCTAACTATTATATTATGGAAAACACGCTATTTACGGTTAACAATGTATGGATGATGATTTGCACCGCCTTGGTGTTTTTAATGCATTTAGGATTTTCATTGCTAGAAATTGGATTAACACGACAAAAAAACACGATCAATATTTTATTTAAAAACGTATTTATTCTTTCCATTGGTTTGGTTTTATATGCCTTGGTCGGGTTTAATTTAATGTACCCGGGTTCATTTATCTACGGTATTTTGCCGGATCATTTTTTCAATTTATTCGGACTTTCATTGCCGGAAAACGGTTTAACCGCAGAATATGCGAATGGAAATTATACTTATTGGACCGATTTTCTGTTTCAGGGTATGTTTGCGGCTACTGCGGCAACCATAGTTTCGGGTGCGGTTGCGGAAAGGGTAAAATTAGGTTCGTTCATGATTTTTACCATTATTTATGTGGGCGTTGTTTATCCAATAGCAGGATCCTGGAAATGGGGCACAGGTTGGTTGGATGAACTTGGATTTTATGATTTTGCAGGTTCAACCATGGTGCATTCGGTTGGTGGTTGGGCTGCATTGGTAGCCGTTTGGTTATTGGGTGCCAGAATCGGGAAATTTAAAAAAGATGGTTCAGTTGGGGCAATTCCGGGACATAATATTCCATTGGCCACAACCGGTGTATTTATTTTATGGTTGGGTTGGTTTGGATTTAATGGAGGCTCTGTGCTTTCCGCAGATCCAGGAAAAACTTCCTTGGTTTTGGTGACTACCTGTTTGGCGGCGGCATCTGGCGGATTGTCGGCTTTTTTAGTTTCTTTATTTAGATACAAACAATATGACTTGTCTATGTTTTTAAATGGTGTGCTTGGTGGTTTGGTGGGCATTACGGCCGGTGCTGATATTATGAGTGTCACTGATGCGATCGTTATTGGAAGTATTGCAGGAACCCTAATTGTTTTAGGCGTTGGATTCGTTGACAGATTAAAACTGGACGATCCAGTTGGCGCTATCGCGGTTCATTTAATATGTGGCGTTTGGGGAACTTTGGCTGTCGGAATTTTTGGTAAATTGGCTGGTTGGGAGCAGTTAAGCCATCAAATAATTGGCGTTGTTTCCATCGGTGCTTTTTGTGTGACTTCCGCATTTACCATATTAATTATTTTAAAGAAAACTGTGGGCATAAGAGTTTCAGAGGAAGAAGAACAGGACGGATTGGATATTCACGAACACGGAATGGATGCCTATCCCGATTTTCGTTTAAATCAACATTAATATTTGTTTGGTAAAAATTTTAAGCCTGCCCGGTAAAACTGGGCAGGTTTTTTTTAATGATTTTGTTTAAATGCTTTTACCCCAACAGGAATGGCAACAGACAAATTATTTTCTTTGGGTGGAATTGGACATGAAAACGTGTGGTTATAAGCACAATAAGGATTGTAAGCTTTGTTGAAGTCGATCCGTATTTTTTTGCTTCCTTCCTTAGGAATTTCCAAATCGATAAAGCGTCCGCCTCCATAAGTTGTTGTGCCATTTGTGGCATCATTAAACGGTAAAAATAAATAGTCTTTATAGTTAAAATCGGTCATTAATTGCTGATTTTGGTAAATGCTCAGTTCCATTTTTTTGCCGTTCAGCGTAAAACGGGCAATGCCGTATTTTCTGTATAATGGCAAACGGTCGGTGGTTGTTGGCATTTCAAATATGGGTGTATTTGGCGTTAATTCAAAATCGGCTTCAATATTGTAATTTTCATCAATATCAAAAAATTCCAAAGCTTTAAATGTTTTGAGGTCTTCTTCAGTTAATGGAGATTTTGTGGCATCAGAAAACTCAATATTTAATTCATACTGAAATAACTTTATTTCAGTTTCATGGGATGACTCTTTTTTCTCGCAGCCAATAAAAACAATCGCGGCAATAATACTTAAGAAATATTTCATCTGTTTAAATTTTATTTTTTAGCGGTAATCCCGAAAATTCGGGACTGTTCGCCATTAATCATTCTTTTGTGTATCAAAATTTGTAATGCTCGTTTCATCTGTTTAAATTTTATTTTTTATTGGTAATCCCGAAAATTCGGGACTGTTCGCCATTAATCATTCTTTTGTGTATCAAAATTTGTAATGCTCGTTTCATATTAAAAAATTTATCTTCAAAAATACAGAATATTATAAATAGTTAGGACCTAACAGTGGCAAAAGTTGAAAAGTTTAAAGACTGAAGTCCGAAGATGTAATTGAAACTTAATTATTCATTTCAGAAATTAAAAATCTGCATTGACACAAATTTTTGTAATTTTGAAAAAATAGCAAGTGCATCATGGAAAATTCTATTTTTCATGGGTTGAATCCGACTTTGAGTCGGGTTTTTTAGTTTTGAAACAGGAGGAAAATGACAAGATTTATGAAACGCAATTGTGTTAGAGGATTTTGCAAAACCTAACAGGTTTTAAAAACCTGTTAGGTTTGTCAGCTCAATTTTAAATTTTCTGGAAGAATTATGAATTATCAATTTTTTATTGTTAATTATTATCTCAAGCTGCGTTAGGGAGTGTAGCGGAAATACTTTTTAACGGTTTTTTCACCGTTAAAAAGATTGCAGCGAAAAGCCCGACCCGTAGGGGAACGCCCACATTTTAAGTTTAATTATTTTGCTGTTGAAAATATGATAAAGAAAAAAGATGCTAAAAAGAACGTTTAACAGTTATCGGGAATCGTTTGGCGGACTGTCGAAAGAAGTTTGGTGGTTGGCGTTGATCACCTTCATCAATAGGGCGGGAACGATGGTTATTCCGTTTTTATCTTTGTATTTAACCAAAGAAATGGGCTTGTCATTGGGGCAGGTTGGCTGGATTATGAGTTGTTTTGGCGTGGGTTCTTTGTTGGGTTCTTATTTAGGTGGAAAATTATCAGATAAATTTGGTTTTTATAAAGTGATGTTTTTCAGCTTGTTAACAACGGGTCTTTTGTTTATTTCCTTACAATTTGTGCATACGTTTTTAGGTTTCGCCGTTGCCATTTTTATCACCATGATTTTTGCCGATGCTTTTAGGCCGGCCATGTTTGTTTCCTTAAAAGCCTACAGCAAACCTCAAAACCAGACGAGATCGTTAACATTGATTCGTTTGGCCATTAACTTGGGATTTTCATTTGGGCCATTTTTGGGCGGATTGATTATTGCGGGTTTAAGTTATTCCGGACTTTTTTGGGTTGATGGACTTACGTGTATTGCGGCAATTGTGGTGATGAGAATGGTGTTGAAAGAAAAAAAGATCCATGTTGATATTTCTAAAGTAATTGTTGAAAAAGAAAACAAAATAACCTCTGTATACAAAGACAAGCCGTATTGGATTTTTTTAACGATTATTTTTTTAATGGGCTTTGTATTTTTACAATTATTTACCACAATGCCTTTGTTTTACAAAGAAATTCACAAGATGACGGAAGTTCAGATTGGTTTGTTAATGTCGGTAAACGGCTTTTTAATTTTTTTGTTTGAAATGCCTTTAATTCATTATATAGAGAAAAAATTGTTGGACCGGATGAAAATAATTACCTGGAGTTTGGGTTTATTGTCTATGAGTTATGTGGTTTTAAACGCGACATCTTGGAGCGGGATTTTAATAGTGAGTATGTTGTTGATTACGGTAGGTGAAATGCTGGCGTTTCCTTTTACCAATAATTTTGCGATGAATAGGGCACCATCGGGAAATGAAGGTCGTTACTTGGCTTTGTATGCCATGGCATTTTCGTGTGCGCATATTTTTAGCGCCAAAACGGGTATGGAAGTCATTGCCAGATTTGGGTTTATGGCCAATTGGTTTCTCATGGGCGGATTGGGTTTGTTGGCCGTTGTGTTGATGATTTGGTTACGGAAAATTTTGGATGCGGAAAGAAAATTATAATGAATAATTAAAAATGTTAGTGAAGCGATCCAAGGTGATTTATCCCCTTGTTAATATATAGTTGGTTTTTTTTTTCATTCGGACTTCCGTCTCCGGTCTTCGGTCTTCGGTCTTCCGTCTCCGGACTTCCGTCTTCCGTCTTCCGTCATCAGACTTTCGACTTTTTAATCACCTCCATTACTTTTTTGCTGTCATCTGCAGCATTTACTTCCGCATTTTTGTAAATAATTTTCCTGTTTTTGTCTAGGACGAAAGTCCACCGTGATGCGGTAATTCCTCTTACCAATATAAAATTTTCACCACCTATTTCACGGGTTATGGAACCTCCTTCACTTGTTGGAACACCAAATATTTTGGAAATAACACCTTGATTGTCCGAAATTAAAGGGAAATTTAATTGTGAGGTTTCTTTAAAATATTTTAAATTTTTCACCTCGTCGCCGCTAACGCCAATAATTGTTGCGCCTATTTTGTCAAAAGTGGCTTTGTCATCTCGGTAAGCGCAAGCTTGTGCGGTGCAACCGCCGGTCATTGCTGCCGGATAAAAATACACCACTAAAAAATCTGTTTTTACAATGCTCGATTTCCAATTGGTTCCGGTATCGTCCGTTCCAGAAAATTCAGGAACTTGATCTCCAATTTTTAATTCATTTGCGTTTTGTGCCATTACTGAAATTGTTAATGTTAAAAGAGCGATTATGGTTGTAATTTTTTTCATTTTCTTTGATTTAAGTTGGAGAAAATAATAGGCTTCTAATTGCTTAGGTAAATTTATGAAATTAATTTTTAAACAATAGTTACATCAACTCCCAGTTCTGCAAGCCGTTTTTTTGTTTTTTCGTCAATGCCGGAATCGGTAATAATTTGGTCAACATCCTCAATACCGCAAATTCTGCCAAAACCTTTTTTGCCAAATTTAGAAGAATCCGTAAGTACAATTATTTTTTGCGCAACGGCAATCATTTGTTTGTTAAGCGATGCTTCCATGGCGTTTGTTGTGGTGAGCCCATAATCCAAGTCTATGCCGTCCACGCCTAAAAATAATTTTGTAAAAGTGAATTCCGCAAGCATTTTTTCACCAATTGGGCCAACTACAGACGAAGAGCTTCGCCTAACCATGCCGCCCAATTGTATGATGTCGATATTCGGATTTTCGGCCAAAATAAGTGCTGTATTTAAGGATGCGGTTAAAACCGTAAGTCCTTCAATGGGTTTAATATGCCTTGCAAATTCAATTACGGAAGTTCCAGAAGCAATAATAATACTGTCGAACTGATTTAATGTTTGCGCCGCGGCGGCAGCAATCAGATTCTTTTCTTTGATATGTATTTTTTCTTTTTCGCTTACGTGGTTTTCTTTGATGTACGGATTTGCCGGTATTGCCCTTCCATGCGAGCGAAACAAAAGGTTTCTTTCTTCCAGCAATTTCAAATCCTTTCGAATGGTTACCACTGAAACCCCAAAATCCTCGCTTAATTCATTCACGTTAACATAGCCGTTTTGTGCTAATTTACCCAGAATGAGTTTATGTCTTTCAATAATATTTAATGACATTTCAATTTATTTTAGTGAGGTAAAGGTACATTTTTGTTTGAAATAAATTCAAATATTTCGTTTTCCGCTTTCAAAAAATGAGTTTTAAATCACTTTATTTATATGTATGTTAAGGTTTTAGTCTATAAAATGTTTAAATATCTTCCAGTTTTTAATTTTTAAAAATGAAAAACGGCCAATAAAGTTATTTTTTTAATTGGGATTTATATTGTTTAACAATACTGATTATTTTATTTTAAATAAAAATTTAAATTTACTTTCGTATTGTTTCTTTTTGTTATATGTTTACATTATGGTTATAAAATAAATAATAATAAATAAGTAAATAGGAAAATGGATAGAGCGGAAATGATTCAGAAAATAAGGAATAATTCTATAATTTATGATTTCATTGTTATTGGAGGCGGAGCTACGGGCATTGGCATTGCGGTGGAAGCTTCAGCAAGAGGTTATTCTGTACTTTTGCTTGAAAAATCGGATTTTACAAAATCCACTTCCAGCAAAAGCACCAAGTTGGTTCATGGCGGTGTTCGTTATTTGGCGCAAGGGAATTTTGGGCTGGTAAGAGAGGCGGTCGTGGAGCGCGGATTGCTGTTGCAAAATGCGCCACATTTGGCTAAAATTCAATCTTTTATAATTCCTACTTGCGGATTGTTTGATGAGGTTCAATATACAATCGGACTCACTTTATACGATTTATTGGCTGGCAGATTAGGTCTCGGCTGGTCCAAGCGTATTTCAAAAGTAAAAACGTTGGGCCGTATTTCTACCATAAATCCAAAAAAAATAACGGCAGGCATTGTTTATTATGACGGACAGTTTGATGATACCCGCTTGGCCATAAACTTGCTTCAAACCGCTGCTGAATTGGGTGCTGTGGTTGTTAATTATTGTTCGGTAACAGGATTGTTAAAAGATATTGCAGGCAACGTATGTGGCGTTAAATTTTATGATGAAGAAGGAAAAGAAGAATACGAAATAAAAGGAAAGCAAGTGGTGAATGCCACCGGTGTATTCGCTGATGATGTTTTGAAGATGGATTCTCCAAATGCAGAAAAAACAATTTCACCGAGTCAAGGCGTTCATTTGGTGTTGGACAAGTCTTTTTTGCCGGGTGATGATGCGATAATGATTCCTAAAACCGATGATGGTCGCGTATTGTTCTTAGTTCCTTGGCATCATAGGGTAATTATAGGTACTACAGATACCCCTGTTAAACAGGAATCGTTGGAGCCTATTGCATTAAAGAAGGAAATTGATTTTATTTTGGATACTGCGGCTCGTTATTTAACAAAATCGCCAAAAAGAAGTGATGTTTTAAGTGTTTTTGCCGGGTTACGTCCATTGGCATATTCGAAAGAAGACGGAAACAAAACGAAAGAAATTTCCCGAAGCCATAAAATATTTGAATCTGAATCCGGTTTGCTCACCATTGTGGGTGGAAAATGGACCACTTATAGAAAAATGGGGGAGGATTTGGTTGATAAATCGGAACAGAAAAATGGCTGGAATCCCAGTGCCACCAAAACAAAACATTTAAAAATACATGGTTATAGAGAAAATGTTGATCTTGACAATCCTCTTTATTTCTATGGTTCTGATGAAAATGCTCTTTTAGAAATGGCAAAGGAAGAAGGAATGGGTGATTTTATAAGTCAATCTTTAGGCGTTATCAATGCGCAAGTGGTTTGGGCTGTTAGATATGAAATGGCTCGTACGGTGGAGGATTTCTTGGCCCGAAGAACCCGTTGCCAGCTTTTAGATGCCAGAGAAAGCATTAAAATGGCGCGGCAAGTTGCAAAAATTATGGCTGCTGAATTGGGAGAGGATGAAGCGTGGCAAATAAAACAAGTGAAAGATTATGAAAAAGTGACTGCAAATTATATTTTAACATAAAAATATTTAGTAATATTAAACTCTTTAACCCAAGCTTTAAATCATGAAGAACAAATTAATTTTAGCGCTAGATCAGGGCACCACTTCTTCCCGCGCAATATTATTTAACCACAATGGCGAAATTGTTAATGTAGCCCAAAAATCGTTTGAACAAATTTTTCCAAAACCGGGCTGGGTAGAGCATTGTCCTAATGAAATTTGGTCTTCACAAATATCCGTTGCAGCAGAAGTTGTGGCGCAATCGGGCATTACCGGAAACGAAATTGCTGCCATTGGCATCACAAATCAAAGAGAAACCACCATCGTTTGGGATCGCGAAACTAGCGAACCAATTTACAATGCCATTGTTTGGCAAGATCGCAGAACCGCAAAATATTGTGATGAGCTAAAGGAAGCCGGCCATATTGATATGATTAAAAAGAAAACCGGTTTGGTGTTAGACGCCTACTTTTCTGCCACCAAATTAAAATGGATATTGGACAATGTGGAAGGTGCAAGAGAAAAAGCCGAAGCGGGAAAATTATGTTTTGGCACGGTGGACACTTGGCTGGTTTGGAAATTGACCAGAGGAAAAATGTTTATCACCGATGTTTCTAACGCAAGCCGCACCATGCTGCTAAATATTCATACGCTAAAATGGGATGAAGAATTGTTGAATTTATTTAACATCCCTAAAGCTATTTTGCCGGAAGTAAAACAAAGCAGTGAAATTTACGGAAACGCGGCATCCACTTTATTCTCCACAAAAATTCCTATTGCAGGTATTGCCGGTGACCAACAGGCAGCTTTGTTTGGGCAAATGTGCACAAAACCGGGAATGGTAAAAAATACTTATGGAACTGGATGCTTTTTGTTGATGAATACAGGTGAAAAAGCTGTTTATTCCAACAATAACTTATTAACAACTGTTGCCTGGAAAATTAATGGGAAAGTTACGTATGCCCTTGAAGGAAGCGTTTTTGTTGGAGGTGCCGCAATTCAATGGCTGCGAGATGGTGCAAAAATGGTTAAAACTGCTCCAGGAGCAAATCATTTGGCTGAAACAGTGAACGATAACGGAGGCGTTTATTTTGTGCCTGCACTTACAGGTTTGGGCGCGCCTTATTGGGATCAATATGCGCGCGGCGTTATTGTCGGAATTACCCGAGGAACAACTGATGCCCATATTGCACGCGCAACATTGGAAGGTATTGCTTTTCAGGTTTATGATGTAGTAAAAGCGATGGAAGCTGATGCTCAAGAAAAAAGTATTGAATTGAGAGTTGACGGAGGTGCGGCGGCAAGTAATTTATTAATGCAAATTCAGGCCGATTTATTCGGATTTAAAATACTACGCCCAAAAACATTGGAAACTACAGCTTTAGGAGCTGCTTATTTAGCCGGTTTGGCTGTAGGTTATTGGGATAGTGTTGATGAAATTCAATCTCAATGGATTGTTGATAAAGAGTTTTATCCAAAAGAAGACAAAGCCAAAGTTGATAATATGTTGCATTATTGGCATAAAGCCGTAAAATGTGCGCAAAACTGGATTGAGGAATAAAAAATTAACGATAAATAAAATACAACCAAATGAACAGCGCATATTTTTACGAATTTTTAGGAACATTTATCCTTATTCTTATGGGAAACGGCGTAGTTGCCAACTCTATTTTAAAGCAAACAAAAAGTGAAGGTGCCGGTTGGCTCAATATTACATTTGGTTGGGGACTGGCAGTTTTTATGGGCGTTACTGTTGCAGGGCCACATTCCGGTGCTCACCTTAATCCGGCAGTGACCATTGGTGTGGCAACAGCTGGCTTGTTTGACTGGAATTTGGTTTTAGGATATATTTTGTCACAATTGGCAGGGGCATTTACCGGCGCTGTTGTGGTGTACTTATATTTTAAACAGCATTACAACAAAACAGATGATTTGGATTTACAATTCGCCACATTCTCAACATCGCCTGCCATTAGAAATTTTCGCTCCAACTTATTTTCTGAAATTGTGGGCACATTTGTGTTGCTGTTGTTGGTATTTTTTATTGCCGGACCATCTTTTGAAGGCGATACTATAGGAAAAGTTGCCATTGGGTTAGGGTCAATTGGTGCAATACCTGTAACTTTAGTTGTTCTTGGCATTGGTATTTCATTAGGCGGAACCACAGGTTACGCCATAAACCCGGCACGTGATTTGGGTCCAAGAATTGCCTATACCATTTTGCCTTTCCATAAAAAAGGAAGTTCAGACTGGAGTTATAGTTGGATTCCTGTTGTTGGGCCAATAATAGGGGCAGTTATCGCCGCAGCATTATTTCTGTTCTCAAATACTTTGTGAAGGGTATAAATTAGCTTTATCAAATCTAAATTTCTTTTTTATAGAACTGACAATTAAGAAATAATTATTTATTTCTTATATATTTTTTCTAAGTTTGTGAACACTCAATTTTTATTTAATGAGCGTTTTTTCTCGCACACTCTATTTAATTTAAGAACAAGTGTTTAAAATATAAAATTCATTTTTTTTTAATTTTATTTTCTTGTTTTCAAGAATTTAACAATTGCGAAAGTGTCGTAATATGATAAATAATTTCAATAAAGATGAAATCTTAATTAAGTACCTCAAAAAGGGTAATGAGAAAGCATATACTTATTTAGTTGATAAGTACCATCATATTTTGTGTGTATATGCCAATAGTTTGGTGAGAGATAAATTTCAATCTGAAGATATTGTTCAAAATGTTCTTTTAAATATTTGGAAGAAACGTAAAGAATTAAAAGATGATTTTAATGTTAAAAGCTTTTTATTAAAATCTGTCCGTAATGAATTTATTGATCAACACCGAAAAAAGATGTCTGTAGTTGCCTTAGAAAAAACATATATAGATGCTCTTGATTTTGTGGTTGAAGCAAAAGACTATGATGCAATTGAGAATATGGCAAAAATCGTGAAGCAAGAAATTATAAAATTACCAACAAAGTGTAAAGAAATATTTATTTTAAGTAAACAAGAAAATCTTACGAATATTGAAATTTCTGAATTTCTCAAGATTTCAGTAAAAACAGTAGAATCGCAAATCACTAAAGCTTTTCGTATTCTTCGTGATAAATTTGACGACGAAAGAAACCTTCTAATTTAATTTTTGTCTTTCGTTATAAATGAATAATCGCTGTTTTGTTTAAAATCATTTCTTATTGCCTTCTCTACTTGTAAAAACTCTCATGTTACCGTTATTCTGAGGAGTAAACAACATTGTTCTGTTAGTTTGGTCTTTTACTTTAATTATGTGATTCGCTTGTTTTGGAACATAAAATCCGGAAGCTCTGCTTGGCACAACATCAAAAAAGAATCCATTTCCTTTTAAGAAAATTCCGGTAAGTGCATCATATCTTCCGTAATGTGTTTCTGAGGAGAAATCATTTCCCACCAAAACAGCATCTAATTGGCCGTCACCATCAAAATCATCAATTAAGATGTCATTAATTGGTGCCACCTGACAAGCTTTTGGTAAGGGAATCAATTTAAAGCTGCCGTTACCTAAATTCTCTGCATACATATTTTCAAAAATAGTCGCATGGAGAGTTTCCAATTTTAAATCCTTAATATTTAATAATTCTTTAAAATTTGTATTTGCAAAATCTTCATAAGTATGATATTTTTTTTGCAAAACTGATAATTGCTGCATGATATCATCCCTAGTATGCACAGGCAATAATTCTAAGCCTTTTTTTGTGTCAAAATATTGGGCTAAAACGGGGTCGAGGCTTCCGTTTAAGTCAAAATCTTTTTTGTACATATAAATAGGCTCTGTTTGTGTTGGTTTCATAAATCCATTTATTCCCTGATTACCAAACATAAAATCAATATCTCCATCTTTATCGAAATCTGCAGCCGCAATACAATTCCACCAACCTTTTGTATCAATTTTATGATTGTTTTCATCTACCCAGGAAATATTCATGGGTTCTAATTGCCCTTCTTTGTTTTTAAAAACGGAAATTTCCATCCACTCTCCAACTACAATTAAATCTTGCCATCCGTCATTATCCAAATCTTGCCAAATAGCATCTGTGACCATACCCAACTTTGAGATATGGGCATTGTGATTTTCTTCAAATTTTCCATTATTATTTATAAGAATTTTACTTTCGGGTATATTGGGGTATGCTCTAGGTGTCAAACGTGCGCCTATAAAAAAATCTAAGTCTCCATCATTGTCAATATCTACTGACGCTACAGTGCTATTGCTCTGAAACGAATTTGGAAGTGCATTCTCATCTTTAGTAAAATGCCCTTTACTATCATTCAAGTATATTCTATCTTGATAATTTATTGAT
>PHDE01000001.1 GCA_002842505.1 Bacteroidetes bacterium HGW-Bacteroidetes-3
TTGATTTATAATTTAGTCCAAAACAGCCCTGATATAATGCCGATATAGTGTGAAAATAGTACAATTTATTGGACTATATTGAACACATAATCGGTATTACTTCTTAAAACAAAAAACTCCCGCAAATTGCAGGAGTTTTTAAATTTTTAATAATTTTTTAATAATTCCACATATTAAGTTCCTTATTGCGAATATCATCTTTAATTTTATTGGACTCAAGTACTTGGAACAGTGCATTTCCCTTTACGTATTGATCAACATCCCTATCGCCGTAAATATTTTCTTCTTTGTAAATAATAGAACTAAATCTTCGTGCATTTAACAAATGATCAAAAGATATTGGATACGCTGAATTTTTTTGGTTGAAAACTTTTGCTTTATGAAGCACTTCGCGTGCATCAGGAAAATACACCCAAAACAAGGCCAATTTTTCTTCGTCAGCGGTAATATCTTCCCTACCCATAATTTGAACATCAGGAGCAATTGGGGCCAATGCAATCAAACGATATTTTAATTCTCCCTGCCGTTTGTCAAAATACCAAAGCCCTTTAATTTTAAATCCTTCAATATCTTGGGAGGTTAAATTAATTTTATCGATATATTCATCAATATTTTGAACGCCAGCATTTAATTCATCAAATCCGGCGGCTGTTGTGTCAACTCTAAAAAGTTTGCTGCTAATTTCGGCCTTAGTCATTTTAGCGGTAAAGTAAGAATCGTCGTAAACCTCCGTAATATCGCCGTTTTTGATACCTTTTAATAATGTATCAAACAGCGATCGTCTGTCGGTTGCAACACTCATAGTGTCCACAGGATAATAAAATGGCATATTAATTCGCTCATTTAAATCAATGTATTCCCAAACGACTTTGGACCAAAGAATATCTCTGTCGTCAACGTAGCCATAGGCCAATGGTTTGTCATTATCCACAGCTTCTTGTGCGGCTGTTTTTTTACCAATATCAGAAGGTTTCTTGGCATTCAATAGGTTTGACTGTGCATACAAGGTATTGAACAGCACAAATGCCAAAATAAAAATTCCAATATTTTTCTTATTCATCATTTATTTTATTTTATTGTATTTCTATACTCACTGCCGAAGCGTCCTTAATCTTATAAGAAGTATTACCACCTAACGACGATTTTATGTCGAATATTGTAATAACATCGCCTCTTTTTGCTTTTGAAATTGCTTTTTGGGCTGCGTCGTTCATTTTATTTCCGCTAACCACCACGGCTGATTGTCCTGGCACTTTGATAGTAAATCCTGACGTATTTAACACCAAGTCAAAATCAAAATCAGGTAATTCTGCACTAACGGTTGAATTTTCCAAACTTGATCCAGGCATCTTAACATAGCCCGATTGTTTTCTAATGGCACCACTTGGCGAAGGAATATCCTTAATCCTGAAATCTTGTGATGAACTAACTGATTGTCCGTTTGGCAGCTTTCCCGTAACATTTATTTTAACTTCTCTTCCAGTACCCGGTGTCATAATATATTTACCGGTTCCTGCTGCTTTTGATAATCCTGCTCCAGATGCATTTACTAAATTATCAGGTACTCCAGGGATTGAAATAGTCATTGGATTGGCAACCCCTCTATAAACAACATTCATTTTATCGGCTGAAATAACAGCACTGTTTGGTTTTGGAATTACGGCGTATTTACTTTCAATAGGAATTTCAACAGGTATCCCGTTTTCAATAAAAACAAATTTCCCTTTTATTTCTCTTTCCCCAACTGCACCGGCAGGAAAATCCAAAATTGCGCCTCCCTCTTCAATTTTGGTAATTGTTTGTCCGTTTACAACAACTTCTGATGGTTTTAAGGAAGCATCATACCTTCCCAACACAACTTTTCCTTTAAAATTTTCACCTTGAAAAAAAGCGGATTTTTCAGCAATTAAGATTGTTTTATAATTAGACATAGAAACATCGCTTTCTAATTGTCCGCCCAAAAGAGTACCAAAAATTTCAGATTGTGTAGTTCTTATATCGGTTTGCATAGAGGTTAAATTGGTAACAGTAGAAATCAAAGGAAATCCCTCATACCTGTTTTTTAACCAAGCTTGTTTTCCGTTTTTCTTTGTTTCCTGGGGAGAGGTGTCAAACCTGTTTTTAATGGTGGCAGCTAAGGGACTTTTTTCTCCAATAAGTTTAATTATTGCATCTCTATAACCGTTCACTTGATCCAAAAATTCCTGGCCTTCTGTTGTAAATTTGTCGCCCTTAAAAAAGTGTTCATCCACAATACCAGCTTGATCCATTGTTTCATAGTCGGTCTTATTTTCATTATCCTTAAGGAAAAATTGTTTTTTTCCTTCTAAATAATCATTGAATTTTGTAGATAATTTGTCAACTTCTATTGCTTTGGCATAAAGTTCACTATATTTTTCGGGCTGTTCTCCAGCCTTTGTTGCTAAATTTTCAAGAGTTGCTTTATTTTTTACAGAAGCAGTTGTATTGTTATCTGTGAGTTTTTCATTCATATATCCGAATGCAGAAAGTACTTCCTTAGACATCTGCATCGCTATCATAGAGATGAAGACTAAGTACATAATGTTAATCATTTTCTGCCTTGGTGATAATTTACCTGAAGCCATACCAATTAGTTTTTAAGTTAATAATTAATTTATTTCTCAACTAATTAGTTTTTAATTGTCATAGCAGACAACATGCCTCCGTAAACACCATTAAGTGAAGACAGGTTTGTTGCCAATGATTCCATTTGTTCTTTTAATCTGGTTGTGTTTTCTGTAACCTCTAAATTAATTTCAGCTTGTTTGCTGGCGCTTTCCACTTGAACTTTGTACAAGCTGTTTAAAGATTCCATTTGCGCAGCGGCCAAAAACATTTGTTCACTGTATTTGTTGGTTGCGGCAATTGAATTTACTGCTGGAGCAATATTTTCTGCAGCTCCTTTAAAATTTTGAATGCTTTCGCTTAAACTTTGCATTAAACCCGAATCAAGTTTTGCATCTCTAAGCATATCATCCAATTTTTGGGAAAGCAAACTTTGTACTTCTTTTGCTTCACCTGAATCTTTTTCACGCTTGTCACCACCTGCCAATTCCGGATAAATTAAAGTCCAGTCTAAATCCTCTTCAACAGAATCAAACGCCGAAATAAAAAATACTATTGCTTCAACAACCATTCCCAAGGTTAGCATTTCACTACCGCCAGTCCAGTGTTGAATTTTAAACAACGCCCCTAATATAACAATAGAAGCTCCAATACCATAAGCGTAATTAAATAGTTTTTTTCTGTTTTTTGATTGTGCCATAATAAAAGTTTTTTAGTTTGTTAGTTGTGTTTTTGTTGATTTTATTTTCCGTTTATATTGGTGCCAAGAAAATCTTGTACCGTCCTAAAGCCGATATAACTTCTGGCAGAGTCTGCATATTCGTAATCTCGAGTGCTTACCTCTAAAAAATAGGCAACGTCTTTCCAAGAACCTCCACGGATAACTTTTCTTTTATTTTTATCAATTTCCACATTTGGATTCATTGTGGAACCAATGTAATAGGATGCTTCGCTATAGGCTGTATTTGTCCATTCGGAAACATTGCCGGCCATATTGTACAATCCATAATCATTTGGAAAATACGATTTTGCCTCCATCGTGTATAATGCACCGTCAACTGCATAATTTCCTCTAGTTGGTTTAAAGTTTGCTAAAAAGCAGCCTCTGTCACTAGTTGTATAAGGGCCTCCCCAAGGATAGGTGGCATTTTCAAGACCGCCACGTGCGGCATATTCCCATTCCGCTTCTGTCGCCAATCTAAATTGAGGAATTACGGTCGGATTTTTCTTTGTGCTTAAAAAATCATTTTTCTTTTTTGTTCTCCATCGGCAAAAAGCTTTTGCCTGCATCCAAGAAACCCCAACAACCGGATAATCATTATAGGCCTGGTGGTAAAAATAATCTTGGTGCATTGGGTCGTTGTACGAATAATTGTAGTCTTTAATCCAAACAGTTGTGTCAGGATATACTGAAACCACCTCTGTTTTAATAAAATCTCTTCTATTCGCGTTATTTCTTCCTGCGCCTTCTTGGTCTAACCAGGAATATTTAAACTTTAATTTTTTCGGGTTTACCATTCTTCTGCCTTCAAAACTATCTTCAATAGGCATTAAAATGGAATCGATCATTACTTCCGCATATTCTTCACTTGGAAATTTATTGACATCCCAAACTATTTTTTCTTTCCAGTTCAACATTTTACCTTGTGTAGGGGAATTAATATCTCCTAAACTTCCGTAAGTTTTCATCATATATTTTTGATAAGGAGACATTTTAGTGGTGTCTATATCCAAAAATTGATAATCTTCCAAAACAATATCTCCTTCCGAAGACATCAATTCAGAAAATAATGCCAGTTCTGTTCTTACAATAGAATCACGAACCCAAAAAACGAATTCTTTGTACTCGCTATTGGTAATTTCAGTTTCGTCCATATAATACGGACGCACAGTTACGGTTCTGGTTGGTGAGTTTAAGGCTCCTGCAACATCTTCGCTTTGTTTACCCATCGTAAATGAGCCCCCGGGTATTAAAGTCATACCTAAAGGTTTTTGAGAATGCCATTTACTGCCCGATCTCACTCCAACTAACTCCCCTTGATCGCTGGATCCACAACTATATATAACTAAGACTAGTAAAATATACAACGATATTTTCTTCATATTTTTTTTCTTAATCCTTTAAGGCAAACGTATTACTAATTATCTTAAAAAACAATATTTTATTTATGTGTTTAAAACAAAAATAAATGTATTTTAGTATACCGAGCACAATTTTTTATTACACTAATTTTTTCAACGTTTTTAGCCACCTGTCTGGGATTTCCTGATTGGTGGCGCTAATATAATCTTGGTATGTACAAGGTATTAACGCATGTCTTTTAAATTTATTACTTTCATTTAAATTAATTTCCATCCACCATCGACCGCTTTTGTTGCTTTTATAAAAATTCAACACTTGGTTTTCAATGGGAACTATATATTTTTGATAATTATCTTTTAGTCCGAAAGGATAATCATTTGCCCTATAATTATAGCCTTCCATAAAATACCATATCATTTGTGAAATTAACTGAGCTGTTTGGTTTTTGACATCCAATGTTGGATTGTATTCATAAATGCCAAAAGAAGTCACTTTATCGCTAATGCCAGCATATCTTGAAATAGCGCAAATTTCTGCGCCGGTAAATCCGTTGGGGGTCACATTATTGTTGGCGGGAGCATCTGCGTTTTTAACTGCCGATAAATCGATGCTTACAATATCGGCATCGCGCAAAACAGGTTCAACCAATTGAATTGCGTTTGAAACTTCGCCCAATCTATAGGTTTCAAAAAACAAACCGTCCAATAAATCAATTTCATTTTGCGAGTTAAAATAGGTCTGATAGCCAATATTGCAGTAATTGAACAAATTATTTGGCTGGTTCATTACAATTTTGCTTAAATAGGTTTGAGAAGTTAAATCGTCTTCAATGGCTCCCAAATCAAATTTATTGTCCACCGAAACTATATTTACGGTTTGCTCCAACTTGTCGTAAGCCCTGTAATTTGAATAGGTTAAATCCTGGCCGCCACCAATAATAATTGGAATTATTTTCTTTTTTATAAGATATGCCAATAATTCTCCCAGCGCAAAATAAGTGTCTTCTATAGTATTTCCCTGCGGAATATTCCCTAAATCAACAACACTAATAGGCCAATTTCCCGGAAAAAGTTTGTATAATTCTTTTCTGATTTCATTTAAATTGGAACCTGTTTCATGATTCCCAATTGCGGCTCTGCCTTCTTCAACACCAATAATGGCTATTTTTTTATTTGCCAAATTTGGGAAACCGCCTTTTGCTGCATAGATTTCGATACATTGGCCAAAAGATTGATCGGATTGCATTTTTGCATATTCCAATAATGCATCGTCAATAGGTATAAGATAATCGAAATTCATTTTTTAGGGGTTATAAGATTTCTTTTTCGACGGCAATATAATAAAAAAATTATTTTTTCGCTGTTTTTCCTTTTGTTGTTTTCTTTTTTGGTGCGTTTTTTTCTATGATCTCCTTTACATCCTCCAGCGTTAATTTAGTTGGGTCAACCGTTTTTGACAATTCAATCTTTGTTTTCCCTTTAAGTATATTGGATCTTCCCCAACGTGCTTTTTCAACAGAAATGCCTTCTTCTGGCCAATGATGAATGACTTTCTCAATATCTTTCCGTTTCTTTTCTTCAATCAATTCAACAACGTCTTTTTCAATCAAATTATCAAAATCGTATTTTTTATTTACGTTGATGTAAATGCCGTTCCATTTCAAAAATGGGCCAAATCGACCAACGCCTTTTTGAACAGGCATATTTTCATAGTCACAAATTGGCGCATCGGCTTTTTGTTTTTCCAAAATCAATTCAATGGCGCGGTTTATATCAACCGACATCGGATTTTCGTCTCTTGGAATGGAAACATACATTTCGTCATATTTAATATAGGGGCCAAAACGTCCAACGGCAACCACCACTTCTTTTCCTTCATAACCGCCAATTGTTTTTGGAAGTTTAAACAATTCCATTGCTTCTTCAAAAGTGATGGAAGTTAAGGTTTGATCGCCTTGCAAACTTGCAAACTTTGGCTTTTCTTCATCTGTTGCTTCGCCAATTTGAACCATAACGCCAAACCTTCCCAAACGCGCATACACATTTTTGCCGCTTTCAGGATCAATGCCTAGTAAACGTTCTCCTTTAGCCCTGTCGGCATTTTCGGCAACATCGGCAACCATAGGATGAAATGATTTGTAAAAATCTTTGATCATTTTAATCCAATCTTCTTTTCCTTCAGCAATATCATCAAATTCCGATTCCACTTTTGCGGTAAATCCAAAATCTAAAATATTGGAGAAATTCTCCACCAAAAAGTCATTAACAATATTACCAATATCGGTTGGCACTAATTTTCCTTTGTCGGAACCCACTTTTTCTGTCAACTTTTTGACAATTACTTCGCCGCCTTTTAACTTGATCTCTGTATAACTTCTGTCTTCGCCTTCAATGGTTCCTTTTTCTACATATTCTCTTTTTTGAATGGTTGAAATTGTTGGTGCATAAGTTGACGGACGCCCAATTCCCAATTCTTCTAATCTTTTAACAAGTGCGGCTTCGGAATATCGGTAAGGAGCTCTTGTGTATCGCTCAGTTGCAATAATGGATTTATTGACCAATACTTCGCCTTTGGATAATTTAGGCAACATTCCTTCTTGTTCTTCATCTTCATTATCAGTTCCTTCCAAATAAACTTTTAAAAATCCTTCAAACTTAATTACTTCACCGTTTGCGGTAAAAACCTCTTTATTATTTGTATTTGTAATTCTCACATTGGTGCGTTCCAATTGCGCATCACTCATTTGCGAAGCGATGGTTCTTTTCCAAATTAAATCGTATAACCTGTCTTGATCATAATCAACAGAAACAGATTGCAAACTCATACTTGTTGGCCTGATGGCCTCGTGAGCTTCTTGCGCGCCTTTATCTTTGGTGTGAAAACTTCTTGGTTTGCTGTATGCTGCGCCATAAGAGGAAATAATTTCTTCTTGCGCCTCAATTTTTGCATCTTCAGATAAATTAAGACTGTCGGTTCTCATATAAGTGATCAAACCGGCTTCATACAAACGTTGCGCAATCATCATTGTTTTGGCCACCGGAAAATACAATTTTCTCGATGCTTCTTGTTGCAATGTTGATGTTGTAAATGGCGCTGCCGGAGATTTTGTGGCTGGTTTTGTTTGTAAATCGTCAACTTTAAATTTTGCGTTGATGCAAGATTTTAAAAATGAGGTTGCCGCTTCTTTGGTGTCGAAATTCTTTGGCAAAGAAGCTTTAAATTTCTTTTCTTCCTCTGTAATAAACTGCGCCATCACTTTATAGGAAGCCTGCGGAACAAAACTTTTTATTTCGCGTTCTCTGTCAACAATCAACCGAACGGCAACAGATTGTACTCTTCCTGCCGACAAACCTCCTTTAACTTTTCGCCACAATACTGGCGATAATTCATAACCAACCAACCTATCCAAAACACGACGGGCTTGTTGGGCGTTTACCAAATTATAATCAATACTTCGCGGATTTTCAACGGCTTTTAAGATGGCTTTTTTGGTAATTTCGTGAAAAACGATGCGTTTTGTGTTTGCTTCCTTTAATTTTAATTGCTCGTATAAATGCCAGGCTATTGCTTCACCTTCCCTGTCCTCATCCGAAGCTAGCCAAACCATATCTGCATTCTTAGCCAAATCTTTCAATCTTTTTACCAAGGCCTTCTTGTCGGTTGGCACAACATATTTCGGACTAAAATTCCCTTCAACATCAATCCCAATTTCTTTGGAAGGCAAATCGGCAATATGTCCAAAACTGGATTCAACCTGAAAATCTTTTCCTAAAAATTTTTCAATGGTTTTTGCTTTTGCAGGTGACTCTACGATTACTAAATTTTTCGCCATATTTTTTTATTAAAATTTTAAAACCTTCCAAATTTCATTTTCCGCTTCAAATAAAAACACCTTATATAATTCGGGTTTTGGATTGCAAAAGTATATAGAATTTTTTTAATATGAATAATAACCTTAAAAAACGCTACTTTTTAGGCTTTAATCCTTTGTTAAATTTCTGCCAATCTGTCATATTTTTAAAAAATTGGTTATATCTTTGCCTTCCAATAAAAACTTATGGGGAACGAAAAAATTATCGTAGAAAAAAATCAGGGACAACCTCTATTTACTGAACTAATCGAAGGAAATTCCAAAAAATTATATATAGAAAGTTATGGCTGTTCTATGAACTTTAACGACAGTGAAATTGTAGCTTCCATTCTTTCAAAACAAGGATATAACACCACGCATTTATTGGAAGAAGCCGATTTGGTTTTGGTAAATACGTGTTCAATTAGGGAAAAAGCAGAACAAACTGTCCGCAAACGTTTGGAAAAATACAATGCGGTCAAAAAAATAAATCCGTCTATGAAAGTGGGCGTTTTGGGCTGTATGGCCGAACGGTTGAAAGCCAAATTTTTAGAAGAAGAAAAAATTGTTGATTTGGTTGTTGGGCCAGATGCATACAGAGATTTGCCTAATTTATTGGAAGAAATAAATGCCGGCCGCGATGCCGTAAACGTTATTTTATCAAAAGAAGAAACTTATGGCGATGTTTCTCCGGTGCGCTTAAACAGCAACGGCGTTTCCGCGTTTGTTTCCATCACAAGAGGTTGCGACAATATGTGCACTTTTTGCGTGGTGCCGTTTACGCGCGGTCGTGAACGCAGCCGCGAACCAAACAGTATTATTGAGGAAATAAAGGAATTAAGCGATAAAAACTTTAAAGAAATAACGCTTTTGGGCCAAAATGTGGACAGTTATCTTTGGTATGGCGGCGGATTGAAAAAGGATTTTAAAAATGCTTCTGAAATTGCGCAAGCAACGGCAGTGTATTTTTCACAATTGTTGGATATGGTGGCGACGGCATTTCCTAAAATGCGAATCCGTTTTTCCACTTCAAATCCGCAGGACATGAATTTGGAAGTCATTTATACGATGGCAAAACACGATAATATTTGCAATTATGTTCATTTACCTGTGCAATCGGGAAGCACTTCTGTGTTAAAAAGAATGAATCGCCAGCATACGCGTGAAGAATATATTGAATTGATTGACAATATTCGAAAAATTATTCCTGACTGTGGCATCTCACAAGATATGATGACCGGTTTTTGCGGTGAAACAGAAGAGGAACACCAAGAAACCTTGAGTTTATTGGAATATGTAAAATATGATTTCGGATTTATGTTCGCTTATTCTGAACGTCCGGGAACTTTGGCTGAGAAAAAAATGGAAGATGATGTTCCTTTTGATGTCAAAAAAAGAAGGCTTGCAGAAATTATTTTATTACAACAAAAACATAGTTTATACCATACCCAACAATTTGTGGGACAAACGGTTGAAGTGTTGATTGAAGGTGCTTCAAAAAAATCGGACAGCCATTGGAAAGGAAGAAATTCGCAAAATGCCGTAATTGTTTTTCCAAAAGGAGATGAAAAACTGGGCGATTTTGTAAATGTTTATATCGAAGATTGCACTTCTGCCACATTAATAGGAAAAAGAATATAATTCATGGAATCATTGCAAGCCATAAAACAACGTTTTGAAATTATTGGAAACGATCTGCACTTAAACAGGGCGCTTGAAAAAGCAATTCGCGTTGCGCCAACCGATATTTCGGTATTGGTTACCGGCGAAAGCGGTGTTGGTAAAGAAAATATTCCAAAAATAATTCATCATTTATCACATCGAAAACACGCAAAATATATAGCAGTGAACTGTGGCGCAATTCCTGAAGGAACTATTGACAGCGAATTATTTGGCCACGAAAAAGGCTCTTTTACCGGTGCTACTGCTGCGCGAAGCGGCTATTTTGAAGTCGCTGACGGAGGTACTATTTTTTTAGATGAAGTTGGTGAATTGCCTTTAACCACCCAAGTACGGTTATTGCGTGTTTTGGAAAATGGCGAGTTTATTAAAGTTGGGTCGTCACAAACGCAAAAAACCAATGTTCGTATTGTTGCCGCCACCAACATAAATATGCAACAAGCCATCAATAAAGGAAAATTTAGAGAAGATTTATATTATCGTTTAAGCACTATTGAAATAAATTTGCCGCCGTTGCGTGAACGTGTTGGCGATATTCATTTGTTATTTAGAAAATTCGCTTCGGATTTTGCCCAAAAATATAAAATGCCGCCCGTTAAACTTTCCGATAATGCCGTTAGAGCACTGGAAAATTACGGTTACCCAGGAAATATTAGGCAATTGCGAAATATTGCTGAAGAAATTTCCGTAGTTGAAGAAAACAGACTGATTTCCTCTGAACGATTGCTGCAATATTTACCAAGTAAAGGCACTAATTTGCCATCGATAATCGAAAGCAAAAAATCTACCAGTGAGTTTTCATCCGAACGGGAAATTATGTACAAGATTTTGTTCGATATGCGAAACGACATCAACGATTTGAAAAAATTGACCCTCGATTTAATGCAAAGCGGCAGTATAGAAAAAGTTAAAGAGGAAAATAAAAATTTAATTCAGAAAATATACAAGGAAAATGTTTTAGATTCGGAAACAGAAAATCAGGTGGAGGTTGTCAGAATTAATGAAAAGTATAAAGATTCCGACTCTTACGACTTTGAAGAAACCATTGATGCCGACGAAAGTTTGTCCATTCAAGATAAAGAAATTGAATTGATAAAAAAATCGTTGGAACGCAATAAGGGAAAACGAAAACTAGCCGCAAAAGAATTGGGAATTTCAGAGAGAACCCTATATCGAAAAATAAAACATTACCAACTCTAGTTAAAATATTAACTTTGGCCTTAATTTTCAGATCCTTAAAAAATATTAAAATATCAAAATGAAAAAATTCAGTTACCTTGTATTGTTCCTTTTAACCTTCACCACACAAAGTTGCGGCATTTATTCATTTACGGGAACCAATATAAAATCAGATGTAAAAACGATTCAAATAGATTATTTTCCCAACAACGCCATTTTGGTTGAACCCACTTTAAGCCAGGAATTTACAACGCGTTTGCAGGACTTATTTTTACAGCAAACCAATTTAAGTTTGGTGAAAACAGGTGGCGATTTACAGTTTGAAGGAGAAATTACAGGTTATAAAATTAATCCGATGACCGCGACAGCGCAACAAACTGCTGCCCAAAACCGACTCACCATAACCGTAAATGTGCGTTTTTTCAACAATAAATTTGAAGAAGACAATTTTGAACGGTCCTTTTCGCATTATTATGATTATGACGGAAATGCGCAATTAACCGGCGGAATTTTAGATGATGCTTTCAATGAAATTATTGAACGTATCACACAAGATATTTTTAATGCCTCAGTAGCAAAATGGTAAATTATGAATTGTGCTGAATTCACCTATTTATTGCAACACCCCAAAAATATTGATGCCTCAAATACGCAACGATTAAATGAAGTCATTTCTGAATTTCCTTATTTTCAATCGGCAAGGGCAATTCAATTAAAAGGACTCAATAAAACAAATAGCTTTAAATACAACTTAACTTTAAAAAAAACTGCCGCCTATACCATTGACAGAAAAGTGCTTTTTGATTTTATAACTTCTCCCATATTTATGTCCGAGGCGAAAAAAGAAGCCGAAAACCTTGAAGAAATAGAAGTTATTGATGCAGAAAATGTAAAAGCGCTCCATAAAAAAATAACTGATTCCTTTTTCAATAAAAGTTCAGAAATTAAAACGGATATACTTCAGAAACAGGAAATTGTTGAAGAAGAAAAAAATGTAACTGATGTTTTAGAACTGGGAAAACCAATTCAGTTTGTAAGTTCTGAGCCACACTCATTTAATGAATGGATGCAATTGATTGCCCAAAAGCCAATTGTAAGGGAGGAAAAACCAGTAAGCAAAATTGAAAAAATTGAAGAAAAGTTTAATTTAATTGATAAGTTCATTGAGTTAAATCCAAAAATAAAACCAGTAGACAAAAATGTCCTAAATATGGATATCATTTTGGAAGGTTCAACAGAAAATGAAAGTTTGATGACAGAGACCTTGGCAAAAGTTTACCTTGAACAAAAAAAATATGAAAATGCCATCAAAGCTTATCGCATTTTAATTTTGAAATATCCAGAAAAAAGTGGTTTCTTTGCAGACCGAATTAAAGCAATAAAAAAATTACAAAAAAATAAGTCATGACATATACATTATTCTTAGTTCTGATTATGATCGTAGCACTTTTGCTCATATTAATTATCATGGTTCAAAATCCAAAAGGTGGAGGATTGTCATCTTCTTTTGGTGGCGGCGGAACACAAGCTTTAGGGGGCGTTCAAAATACAACCAACTTTTTAGACAAAAGTACTTGGACACTTTCCATTGTGTTATTAGCCCTAATTTTATTATCAAATTTTGCTGCTCCGAAAGCACACGTTGTTGACACTAGCTCAGAAATTGAAAACACTATCCAAAATCGTGAAGTTCAGGACGCGCCGGCACAACCGTTGACATCAACGCCTGCAACCCAAGATACTGTAAAATAGTTTTACTGAAAATATTCCCTTAAAAATGCCAATGTAAATGACACGTTGGCATTTTTATTTTTCTATAAATCCCTTAAAAAACACATTTGTCAGTTTTATTGAATTGGCATAATTTTGGAACACTTAATCCGAAGAATTAATAATTTTTAAAATCAATTAAAAATGAGTGAAATTAATATTAAACCACTATCAGATAGAGTTTTGGTAAAACCGCTACCGGCTGAAAAAACCACTGCTTCCGGACTTATTATACCTGATTCAGCCAAAGAAAAACAACAAAAAGGAACTGTGATTGCAATAGGAAACGGATTAAAAGACGAACCTATGACCGTGAAAATTGGCGACACCGTTTTATTTGGCAAATATGCAGGCACTGAGCTTGTTGTTGATGGCACCGAATATTTAATAATGAGAGAAAGCGATATTTTAGCAATTGTTTAAAAAAGCTTTAAGCTTTTAGCTAAAAGTTATAAGCATTGAATTACTGCTTAATAATTAATAAAATATAAATAATTCTTAAAGATTTACGCAAAAACTTAAAACTTATTGCTTAAAACTTAAACCTTAAAAATAATAAAATGGCAAAACAAATAATTTTTGATATTGAAGCGCGCGACGGATTAAAACGTGGCGTTGATGCATTGGCAAATGCAGTAAAAGTGACTTTAGGTCCAAAAGGAAGAAATGTTGTTATAGGAAAATCATTCGGCGGACCTGTTATTACGAAAGATGGCGTAACGGTCGCGAAAGAAATTGAATTGACAGATCCTTTAGAAAATATGGGTGCACAAATGGTGAAAGAAGTTGCTTCAAGAACCAGTGATTTGGCCGGTGACGGTACAACAACCGCAACTGTTTTGGCACAAGCCATTGTAAAAGAAGGATTAAAAAATGTGGCTGCAGGCGCAAATCCGCTAGATTTAAAACGCGGAATTGACAAAGCTGTTGCGGCTATTGTTGAAGATTTGAAAAAACAATCGCAAGAAGTTGGCAACAATTCAGATAAAATTAAACAAGTTGCTTCCATTTCTGCAAATAATGATGATGTGATTGGGGAACTAATTGCCCAAGCTTTTAAAAAAGTGGGTAAAGAAGGCGTTATTACTGTTGAAGAAGCCAAAGGAACTTCAACTTATGTAGATATTGTTGAAGGAATGCAATTTGACAGAGGATATTTATCTCCTTATTTTGTCACAAATGCAGAAAAAATGTTGGTCGATTTAGAAAATCCTTACATTCTTCTATTCGAAAAGAAAATTACAAACCTTAAAGATTTATTGCCAATCTTAGAGCCGGTTGCCCAAAGCGGAAAACCGTTGTTAATTATTGCTGAAGATGTAGAAGGTGAAGCATTGGCCACTTTGGTAATGAATAAATTACGAGGAGCCTTAAAAATTGCTGCTGTAAAAGCACCAGGTTTTGGTGACAGAAGAAAAGCAATGTTAGAAGATATTGCTATTTTAACCGGTGGTACCGTAATTGCGGAAGAAAGAGGATTGACTTTAGAAAACACCACTATTGATATGTTGGGCACTGCGGAAAGAATTACGATTGACAAAGACAATACCACAATTGTAAATGGTGCCGGAAATGCAAACGACATTAAAGATAGGGTTGCACAAATTAAAGCACAAATTGAAACCACTACTTCTGATTACGACAAAGAAAAATTACAGGAACGTTTGGCTAAACTGGCTGGCGGTGTTGCAGTTTTATATGTTGGCGCAGCTAGTGAGGTTGAAATGAAAGAAAAGAAAGACCGCGTTGATGATGCTTTGCACGCAACACGCGCCGCTGTTGAAGAAGGCATTGTTGCTGGTGGTGGCGTTGCTTTGGTAAGAACTAAAGATGTGCTAAAATCATTGACTACTGAAAATTTAGACGAATTAACAGGAATCAGAATTTTAGACAGAGCTATTGAAGAACCATTGCGTCAGATTGTTGAAAATGCTGGTGGTGAAGGATCTGTGGTGGTTGCAAAAGTAATTGAAGGAAAAGGCGATTTTGGCTACAATGCCAAAACTGGCGAATATACCAAAATGCTAAAAGCAGGAATTATTGATCCAACCAAAGTGACAAGGATTGCTTTAGAAAACGCCGCTTCTGTTGCAGGTATGATTTTAACTACTGCTTGTACATTAATCGACATAAAAGAAGAATCAGCTGGTGGAATGCCTCCAATGGGTGGCGGAATGGGCGGAATGATGTAATCTCGTACGTGCGGGATAACTTTAAAATTCCCATACGACATTTTAAATTACAATTGATATAAGATTAAATGTAATAAACACAAATTATAAGCCGCTTAATTTTCATTAAGCGGCTTTTTTATGCTTTAAAAGTAAAAAGGCTTCCCAAATTCGGGAAGCCTTTTTACTTTTTAGTTCAAAAGAAATATTGTTAATCTCTTCTTTCTCTAGGTTTTCTGTCTCTGTCGCCACCGCGATTGTCTCTGTCTCCACCTCTACTGTCTCTGCTACTGTCGCGTGGAGGTCTTTCCACAAATCCCTCTGGTTTCGGCAAAAGCGCTTTTCTGGATACTTTGTCTTTACGCGTTTTTGGGTCTTTTCCAAAATATTTCACATCAAAAACATCGCCCATGTTTACAACATCAGTCACATTGTCCGTACGTTGCCAAGCCAATTCAGAAATGTGCAATAACACTTCATTTCCGGGAGCGTCAAGATATTCCACAACGGCACCAAAATCGAGCATTTTAATTACTTTTACGGAGTAAACACCACCAACTTGTGGTTTAAACATTAAAGAGTCAATTTTAGCTAAAACAGCTTCAATTCCTTCTGGTTTTGTGCCTAAAATTTCAACAATGCCTTCTCCTGTTAAAGGATCTTCATTAATAACAATGGTACAACCTGTTGCTTTTTGCAATTCTTGAATTACTTTTCCTCCAGGTCCAATTAAAGCACCAATAAAATCGTTAGGGATTCTTCTGCTAATCATTTTTGGCGCATAAGGTTTCACCTCTGGTTTAGGAGCAGCAATTGCTTCTTTAAGAATTCCTAAAATATGCAAACGCCCCTCACGAGCTTGTTTTAAAGCTTTTACCAAAATTTCATAAGGAAGTCCTTTTACCTTGATGTCCATTTGACAAGCGGTAATACCATCAGCAGTTCCTGTAACTTTAAAGTCCATATCCCCTAAGTGGTCTTCATCACCCAAGATATCAGAAAGTACAGCGAAACGATCTCCTTCAGAAATCAATCCCATTGCAATACCTGAAACTGGTTTTTTCATTTGAATACCTGCATCCATCAAAGCCATTGTACCGGCACAAACGGTTGCCATAGAAGAGGAACCGTTAGATTCCAATACTTCAGAAACAATTCTTATGGTATAAGGACATTCATCAGGAATCATTCCTTTTAAAGCGCGTTGTGCCAAGTTTCCGTGACCAATTTCTCTACGTGAAGTTCCTCTTAAAGGATAAGCATCACCTGTACAAAATGGAGGGAAGTTATAATGTAAATAGAATTTTTCCTCACCTTGATGGGTTGGCATGTCTATCATATTTGACTCTCTTGAAGTTCCCAAAGTCACTGTTGCAAGCGCTTGAGTTTCTCCACGAGTGAAAATTGCCGAACCGTGAACAGATGGTAAATAGTCAATTTCGCACCAAATAGGGCGTATATCAGTTGTTTTTCTTCCGTCTAAACGAAGACCTTCCGTAAGTGTTAACTCTCTAACCGCTTCTTTTTCAATTTTAGAATAATAGGTTTTGATCAACGTTGAATTTTCAGCCAATTCTTCTTCAGTAAATGAAGCCAAAACTTCATCTCTTACTGCTGAAAAAGCTTCTTCACGTTCTCTTTTTCCACTTCCAGCTTTTGCAATGGCATAAACTTTATCATAAGCGGCTTCGCGCACTTTTAAAGCAATAGTTTCATCACTTTTTGCAGCTGGATATTCCCTTACAGCTTTTTTTCCAAAAGCCTCAGCCAAACTAATTTGTGCAGCGCACTGAATTTTAATGGCATCGTGGGCAAATTTTATGGCATCAGCCATTTCTTCTTCGGAAATTTCTTTCATTTCCCCTTCAACCATCATTACAGAATCAGCAGAAGCCCCAATAACCATATCTATATCGGATTCTAACAATTGTGCTCTACTTGGGTTTAAGATAAACTTTCCGTTTATTCTTCCAACACGTGCTTCTGAAATAGGGCATTCAAAAGGTACATCAGACAATTGGATTGCGCAAGATGCTGCCAAACCGGCCAACGCATCAGGCATTACATCCTCATCATGAGACATCAACTGAATCATTACCTGAGTTTCAGTTTTATAATCTGATGGGAATAACGGACGTAAAACACGGTCCACAATACGCATTGTTAAAACTTCACCATCGCTTGGCCTTGCTTCTCTTTTGAAAAATCCACCAGGATAACGACCTGCAGCAGCAAATTTTTCTCTGTAATCCACTGTCAATGGAAAGAAATCCATTGTACTTTCTTTGTAAGAGGAAACCACCGTGCAAAGTAACATGGCATTTCCCATTTGAACAACAACAGACCCGTGAGCTTGTTTTGCTAATTTTCCGGTTTCAAGAGAGATGGTTCTTCCATCCCCTAAATCAATAACTTGTCTAAATACCTTAGGTACCATAAATAATTTTTAAATTTAATTAAACAATTGGTTTGTGTTGTTGTGTTGTGTGTTGCCCAATGAAAAGTTTAATTGTTGCTTTTTTATTTTCAAATAAGTTTAAAAAAAAAGAGGCAAAATCAGCCTCTTTTTTCGTGAAATTATTTTCTTATGCCTAATTCTTTAATTACTTCACGATATCTTACAATATCTGTTTTAATTAAATAATCAAGTAAATTTCTTCTTTTACCTACCAATCTTACCAATGAACGCTCTGTGTTAAAATCTTTGCGATTTCTTTTTAAGTGTTCAGTTAAGTGATTAATTCTAAAAGTAAATAAGGCGATTTGCCCTTCTGATGAGCCAGTGTTAGTGGCTGATTCACCATGTTTTGCGAAAATTTCTTCTTTTTTCTCTCTTGTTAAGTACATGCTAACATTAATTTTATTAATAATTTTTATGTATTGCTGAACGCTTTGTTCAACAGTCGGCAAATATACTACTATTATTATTGATTTACAATTAATTACGCAGCGATATTTTATATTTTTCACCTCACATTAAAACGCTGTCGATCAACATGGTGTCAATACAAAAAAATAATATAGTTTGAAGTAATTTTTTTGAAATATAAAATCTCCATCTATTTTATTGAAGTAAAATCAGAAGAACAAAAAAGCGAGCCTTTAAAACTCTCTTCTGTTTAACTTCTTACCGGTAAGTTTTGAATTAAATCTATATATAGATTGATTTGCTTTTTAAGGTGTTTTCGTTCAATTATTTTATCTAAAAACCCATGTTCCAACACAAATTCTGAACGTTGAAATCCTTCCGGCAAATCCTTTCCTGTAGTATCTTTCACAACTCTAGGACCGGCAAAAGCGATTAACGCATTTGGTTCAGCAATATTTACGTCGCCAAGCATTGCATAAGATGCCGTTGTGCCTCCTGTGGTTGGATCAGTGCATAAAGAAATATAGGGAATATTAACTTCTGCAAGCTGCGCTAATTTTGCCGATGTTTTTACCAGTTGCATTAACGAAAGTGACGCTTCCTGCATTCTGGCGCCACCAGATTTTGAGATCATTAAAAAAGGAACTTTGTTTTCTATAGAATAATCAATGGCTCTCGAAATTTTTTCGCCTACCACACTTCCCATAGAACCGCCAATAAAAGCAAAATCCATGGCGGCAATAACCAAATCTTTGCCATAAGATTTTCCAACAGCTGTTCTTACCGCATCTTTAAGCTTTGTTTTTTCATAAGCTTCTTCCAGCCTATCAACATATTTTTTGCTGTCGGTAAATTTTAAAGGATCTTTGGAAACCATATCTTTATCAAATTCCTTAAAGCTATTATTATCGAAAAGAATTTCAAAATATTCGGCACTTCCTATTCTAACATGGTAGCCGTCTTCCGGACTCACATAGTAATTTTGTTTCAATTCAGCGGCATCAACAATTTTACCGCTTGGTGTTTTATACCACAAACCTTTCGGCACGTCTTTTTTATCTTCTGTTGGGGTTTGGATTCCTTTATCTTTTCTTTTAAACCAAGATGACATAACTATGTTGTTTTAGTGAAAATAAGTGGTGCAAATTACTAAAAAAAATAAAGAGAACATATAAAAATATGCTCTCTTTATGAAATTTTAGCCTTAAAACAAAGGTTTATAACGTATTAACGTTGTTTAAATCTTTAAAAGCCTGTATTAAGCGCGTTTTAAAAGTGACTTCACCTTCGCGTAACCATTTTCTTGGATCATAATGTTTTTTATTTGGCTGGTCAGCACCATCAGGATTTCCAATTTGGGTTCTTAAATAATCTATGTTGTTCACCATATAATCTCTAATTCCTTCTGTAAAAGCAAATTGAAGATCGGTATCAATATTCATTTTTATAACACCATAACCAATAGCTTCCCTAATTTCTTCCAAAGTAGAGCCCGAACCGCCGTGAAATACAAAATCAACCGGATTTATGCCTGTGTTGTATTTATTTTGAATATATTTTTGGGAATTGTCCAAAATCTTAGGTGTTAACTTAACATTTCCCGGTTTGTAAACGCCATGAACGTTTCCAAATGATGCCGCAATGGTAAAACAATCGCTCACTTTTTTAAGTTCCTCAAAAGCATAGGCAACTTCTTCAGGTTGTGTATATAATTTTGAAGAATCAACATCAGAATTGTCAACGCCGTCTTCTTCTCCGCCAGTAATTCCTAACTCAATTTCTAAAGTCATTCCCAATTTACTCATGCGTTGAAGGTATTTTTTACAAATTTCAATATTTTCCTCAATCGGTTCTTCAGATAAATCTAGCATATGCGAGCTGAAAAGAGGCACGCCATTTTCTTTATAAAATTGTTCGCCTGCATCCAATAAACCATCAATCCAAGGCAATAATGATTTTGCGCAATGATCTGTGTGCAAAATAACTGGAATTTCGTAGGCAGCAGCCAATAAATGTATGTGCTTTGCGCCTGCAATAGCACCAGCAATAGCAGCTTTTTGATTTTGATTGGACAATCCTTTTCCTGCATTAAATTGCGCTCCTCCGTTCGAAAATTGAATAATTACAGGTGCATTTAACTCCTTCGCAGTTTCTAAAACAGCATTGATGGTGTTCGATCCTATAACATTAACTGCAGGTATTGCAAAATTTTTGGCCTTGGCCAATTTAAAAATTTCCTGTACCGTTTTTCCTGTTGCGACTCCTGGTTTAATTGTATGACCCATAATATTTTATCTATAGTTATTGTGAATTATTCTAGCAAAATTAATCAATTATCCCTTTTAAATAAACTTATGAACCGAAAAAAAACGAAATCGAAATAGTAATAATTTTGAATTTTAAAAAGGGTAACTGATTCCAAAGTTATAAACGGTATTCGCTAAATTATAATTTTGAAACCATTTATTTCCTCCAGAAAGATAAGGTTCATACGTTTTAAATCCTAAATCCAATCGCAATAAAATAAAACTTAAGTCGTAACGAATCCCAAAACCCGAACCTATTGCAATGTCTTTTATGGCATTAAAGCCTTTAAATTTTGCTTCCGACGCTGTTACTGAAGCATTTGAAATGTCCCAAATATTGCCTGCATCAACAAAAAAAGCGCCATTTATACTGTTAATTACATTAAACCTATATTCTAAACTATTGATAAATTTAAGATTTCCCACATTAAATTCCAAGCCGCTTTTTGTTGATCCTGGCCCTAAATCATAAATTTTCCAGGCCCTTAAATCATTGGGGCCACCAATAAAATAGCTTCGGCTGAACGGTATTGCACTTGAATTTCCGTAAGGCACTGCCACGCCCAAAAATGTTCTGAAAACCAGCACATTTTCACCCAATAAATCCCAGAATTTTTTGTATTCTAAATCCACCCTAACATATTGGGCAATTGGAATATTAAGGAGTGTTTTTACATTATTGGCATCTTTGCTTTGTGCCAACAAAGTGGTTAAATTACCTGATGAAGCCAAACGACCCCTAAAAAATGAAAAATCGGTATCTTTATAATTTACGCTGTTATTATAGGTAAATGTATAAGCCATTAAAGGTACCAAAACATCTTCAGTAATTATATTGTATCGATTTCTGATGTTTCTGACAATTTTAAATTCTGTCGGATTGCTTGTTTCAAAATTCGCATCAATATTTGTGTCTATAAAATCAATCGCATTATCGGGTGTTACCGTTTCATTGAAATAAGTGGTTGCAATATTTTGAATTTCTTTGAATTCAGATTTATAAATATTAAAGTAAGAATCAATATTTAAATTTTTTATAAACTGGGCGTTTAAAAGTTGAAAACTGTGGTTTTTTGTTTTTGACGATTCCCAGGTATAATCAATAATTCCGGTAAATTTTTGTTTATCAAGCCCAATATTTTTTTGAAGGCTTGTACCCAAAGTGAAAATTGTTTTTGGAGCCATGCTTTTTGGGATTAATTTTTCAAATTTAATTGGAAATATAAATCTTGGAAGTTCTAATGAAATATCCCCTCCAATTTCCCATGCATTCAATAATTTGCTGCTATTGTCTGCCGCGTCTTTAGAATCTAAAAATGAGCCCTGTATTGAAAATTTCAATAATTCCGCCCCCCTAAAAATATTCCTGTCCAACAACGAAAGTTTTCCAGAAACGCCTAATTGCCTAATATTTGAATGGGTTAATTCGGTATTAATCCCTATGGAATACTTTTTTAGGGGCGATAAATAGATGGAAGCTTCCAACATATCATTTTCTAACTCCTCATACTTTATGTCAACCGTCTTAAAATTTTGAAGACCCCTAATATTTTTACGGGTCAATTCTCGAGTTTCATCTTTATAAATATCATTGGGTTCAATAAAAATTGAATTCAGCAAATACTTCGGATTGTATTTTAACCTATCTTGGGCGTAAAATGAAAATCCGTTATAATTTATGCTGTCTTTGATAGTATTATCGCCAACACTGGAAAAAGAATAATCGGTGTAAATATTAACTTTTTGAATTTTCTGCACTTTAAACGGAACTGACCCTGTATTGCCGTCAATAAGAAGCACGACATCCGATTTATAATTGGTGGTTGACGTATCAACTTCAAAAGTGATGGCATTTTTATAAAACCTGTAAACTCCGGAATTTCTAAACAAATTGGTCAACCTATTTTGCTCTTTAACAAAAGACGAAAGCCTAAATTGGTTTCCCTCTTTAATATAGGAGTTGCTTTTATGAATTTCATAAATAGAATCCAAAACAGCCGATTGTATGTTGGTGGTAATACTGTCTAATTGATTAGGCTTGTCTGTATTTACGATATAATCAACGGAAGCTTTTTTATTTCTTAAATGATGCTCCTCAAAATCGACCTTCACATTAAAATAACCTTCATTGTAATAATGTTGCGTTAAGTTTTTTACTGTTTCAGAAGCTTTTTTTGTGTCTAAAATTACCGGAGCCTCACCGTTTTTAAGAATCCATTGATGCATTTTATATTTAAAATCCCTAACTCCGCGGGTTTGTTTTTCGGAAAAAACGCCCGTTGTGAAATTATACCATCCCGGACTGTCCAATTTCCATTTATCAAAATCGGCTTCAAAATTTTTGTTCCCTAAATTATAAAAATGAAGCGGAAATGCCACCCCAAGCACCAATTGATTGGGGCGCTGAACAATATAATCGTTTATTTCATTGCTGACATTTTTTTTGTCGTTAACAACAACCTTGTTTTTTACCAGTAAAAATTCATTTTCAGAAACGTATTTTACTGAATTACAAGATGAAAAACCAAAAATTATACTTGCGAGAATTAATAATATTATAAAATTGTTTTTCAATAAATAAGCGTTTAAATTTGTTTCAAAAGTATAACTTTTCAATGGCATAACAAATTACTATTTTTTATAAACAAAACAATGAGTTTAAGTAAAAATCAATTAAAAACAATAACGAGCCTAAATCAGAAAAAGTACCGAACGGCGCATCATTTATTTGTTGCTGAAGGCACTAAAATTGTGGCTGAATTTTTAAACTCAAATTTCGAATTGGAACAACTATTTTGTGTTGACAATTCCATCTATAAAAATTTAGGGGAAATTACGGATATTTCTGAAGCAGAATTAAAAAAAATAAGTGCGCTTGTTACTCCCAATAACGTTTTGGCACTTTTTAAAATTCCAGCAACAACACTTTCCGAAAAAACGGGTTTGATTGTTGCTTTGGATGAAATTAACGATCCGGGAAATTTAGGGGCAATTATTAGATTGTGCGACTGGTTTGGCGTTGACCAATTGGTTTGTTCCACCAACACTGTAGATTGCTATAACCAAAAAGTGGTGCAGTCTTCTATGGGTTCACTTGCCCGGGTTTCCATAATTTATACGGATTTGGCTGCATATTTACAAAATTCCAATTTGCCAAAATTTGCCGCGGTTATGGATGGCGAAAATGTATATAAAAGCAAATTGCCGGAAAATGCGGTTTTGGTGATGGGAAATGAGGCAAACGGAATTAGTGACTCCATTTTAAAATTAATAACCAATACCATTTCAATACCGAGATTTGGCGCATTAAAACAAACGGAAAGTTTAAATGTAGCAACGGCTACCGCAATTTTATTGAGTGAGTTTAAACGATTGACCTAAATGTTTAATGAAAAGCAAATTTAATAAAAACGCCTCTTGTGCCAAAATAATCGACTTGTCCCGTCCATTGACTATTAGGGTCTTTGTCCCTCACCAATTCATCATTAATGGCAAAAACACCTCTTATTGAAGGGGAAAAAATGAAGTACGGCAGGTATAAATCTACGCCAATACCCAATTCATAAGAAAAATTATTCTTTTTGGTCCTGAATTCACCATCGGAATTATCGTCGGGATTGTCCTGATTGCTGGAAAAATTATAATCATAAGAAACGCCGGCAATCACGTAAGGCCTCATATTGTCTAACCTGTTTGCGTTAAATTTCAGCAATAAAGGAATTCTGAAATAAGTGGAATTCACTTGTCTGATACTGTCTTGGGCACCAAAAAGATTGGTAAAAGCCAATTCCTTTGTGTTGCTGGAAAGCCCGGGCTCCAAACGCAAACTAAGATTGTTATGCAACCGCAAATCACCAATAAGCCCAACCTCAAAGCCAATACTTGGCGTGGAAACAATAAAAGTATTGTTTGATTTATAAGATATTTTATAATCCTTTTTGTTCAATCCTAAAAAATAACCCCAAAAAACCTGCTGTTTGTCCCAATTTTGCTTGTATTGGACAATATCCCTTTTTTGGGCTTTTAAATTGCTTATTGAAAAGATTATTAAAAAAATTACAACAAATACTTTTCCCATATATTATTTTTTTGCAATATAAATTGAAGCAACACCAAATGTTTGCGGTTTATTTTCAATAGCTATAAACCCAATTTTATGCAAAATATTGTTGAAAGCTTCTCCGTAAGGAAATGAAGCAGCGGAATCTGATAAATATTTATAGGCAACTTTGTCTTTTGAAAACACTTTTCCAATGAAAGGCAGAATAAATTTGGCATAAAACTGATACCCTTGTTTAAAAGGCGTTTTGGTTGGAATGGATGTTTCCAATACCACAAAAATTCCGCCAACCTTTAAAACTCTGTAAATTTCGGCCAAACCTTTCTCCAAATCTTCAAAATTACGAACGCCAAAAGCAACGGTAATGGCATCAAAAGAATTGTCTTCAAAAGGCATGTTTTCCGAATCAGCAAGTACCATTTCGATGGTGTTGTTTAACTGAAGTTTTTCAATTTTTTTTCGGCCAACATCTAACATTCCTTCAGAAATATCTAAACCAACTATTTTTGAAGCATTTGTTCTGGCTAAATTAATAGCCAAATCGCCCGTTCCTGTGGCAATGTCCAAAATTGAATCCGGATTTGTTTTTCCGACGATTTCAACCACTTTATTACGCCATTTCACGTCAATTCCAAAAGAAATAACCCGATTTAAACCGTCGTATTCCTTAGAAATGGCATCAAACATATTAGTGACTTGTTCCTTTTTGCTAAGATTTGAATCTTTGTACGGTGTTACTTTTTCTGCCATAACCAATTTAGTAATTAACCGCCACAACTTCGTTAATTTTTCCGGGAATAAGTTGTTTCAACATATTTTCAATCCCGTTTTTTAGCGTTATTGTTGATGAAGGACAACCGCTGCAAGCGCCTTGCAATATAACATTCACAGTTTTTGAAGATTTTTCATAGGACTGAAACAAAATATTTCCGCCATCTGCGGCAACTGCAGGTTTAATATATTCCTCTAAAATATCAATAATTTGTTTGGAAACATCGTCAAGTTCAATATCAGGCATATAAACTTCTGAAACTTTTTGATGTATGGCAGTTTCCAAAGCGATTGTTTTTCCATCAGCAATATATTGTTTGATAAAACTTCTTATTTCAATAGTGATTTCATTCCATTCAACAGTGTCATTTTTAGTGACTGAAACATAATTTTCTGAAATAAATACTTCTTTCGCATAAGGAAAATTAAACAATTCAATAGCTAAAGGCGCATTTTCAGCTTCTTCCCTATTTTTGAATTCCAAATCATTTTCCACCAATTTAATGTTGGCGACAAACTTTAAAACGGATGGATTTGGCGTTGACTCCGCATACACTTCAACCGGAATTTTTTTCGGGGCAATTTCTTCTGAAATCAAAACGCCGCCGTTGTTAAGGTAGTTTTCTATTTGTTCTTTAACTTCTTCTTGTACATCGCTCCATTCCACAATAGAAAATCGCTCAAGCGCAATAAAATTTGCAGAAATATATACTCGTTTTACAAATGGCAAATAAAATAATTGCTGTGCCAAAGGGGAGTTTTTAGCTTCATCAATATTATTATATTGGTGACTTCCGCTTGTTAAAATATCGTTTGAAGTAAACTTAAGTATCGTTGGTATATTTGTTTTTTCTATGTTAAGCGTTCTGTTTTTCATCTGTTTAAATTTTATTTTTTATTGGTACAGCTGCTGCCTGCCTTCCGGCAGATAAATTCGCCATTAATCATTCCTTCCTGTATCAAAATTTGTTATGCTCGTTTCATCTGTTTAAATTTTATTTTTTATTGGTACAGCTGCAGTTCGCCATTAATCATTCCTTCCTGTATCAAAATTTGTTATGCTCGTTTCATTTTTTTAGTTTGTGCAAAAATACATAAAACATCCTTTATGTACTTGTTTAAAAATAAAAAAACGCCTCAAAGCCTGAGACGTTTAATTTATGCTTTTTATTGTTATTTAAATATTTAACACCAGTGTTGCCGTAAATTTTGAATTCTCAATATCCAACTCAGCTGAATTTACATTATTGCTTTGCGGATAAAAATTATATGGTGCTGTATTCGTTGCTCTTTGGTATGAAAAATCAATTTTACCACCTCTAAATTTATAACCTGCACCCAAAGAAAACCCTTCTATATTGTCAGAATTTACGGCGTTTTTGTATGGACTGTTTTCCAAGTGATAGCCACCTCTTAGCGAAAAATTGTCAAAACGCCATTCAGTTCCTATGCGCAACTCGCCGGCACTCTCCAAATCGGTATCAAAAGCCTGGTTTTCTGCCACAAAATTTGCATTACTTAATTTAATGTTACTATAATTTTTATAGGTATAATCAACACTTAAAAGTCCGTTATTGCCAAAAATATAAGCAAAACTTCCCGTTAATTTGCTTGGTGTCCTTAAGTTATAGTCGAAGGAATTTGTGCCCGAAAAATCTGTAATGGTTTCGTTGGTGTCACTAAAGTAAACTTCGTCATCAAATTCAACAAAATCTTCAGAAAGGTTATACCAAACCGGTGATTGGTAAGCCAAACCCAAACGAACATTTTCACTTGGTTTTGAAATTACACCAAGATTAAAAGACACCCCATTACCATAAGTTAACAATTCTTGTCGGGAAGACAAATCCAACGTATTGCCATTTCCGTCGTTGTTGAATTCTTCAATCAATGTTCTTTGATAATGTTCAATATCATAAGTAGTTACGGAGGCGCCAAGGTATAAATTGTCGTTGTGCTGTGCGGCAAAAGTAAAAGAATATTTACTGTTTTTTCCGTCGGTGAAATTTTCAAAATATTGTCCTTCAGTAATTCCATAAACTGCCGGAAAAGGGTCATAAAAGTCGGTTAATGGCGCAAAACCGCTATTCCCTTCCGCAATCCAAAAATTTTCAAAATCGTTGGCAATGCTGTAATTAAATCCCAATGCAATATTGCTCCATTCTGAACTGTTGGTAAATCCCCTAAAAACAAATACGCCACCGGCTTGCGATAAGTTGGTGAAATCATTTTCAAATTGTGATTTGTTTCCGTAAAAATCAGCAATAGTTTTGGTATTTCTATTGTTAAACGAAACGGAGAATTCACTGTTCAAAAATACGGCTGCACCGGCAGGATTGATGTCCATGGCCGACAAATCTCCACCCAAAGCTCCGAAAGCCCCGCTCATGGCATTATAACGGGCGGTACCGTTAATGTTTTCTTTTGAAAACAATACACCAATATCGTTATACCCTAAGGTTTGTGCATTTAAAAAATAACCAAAACACAATAATGCTGACGCTAAATATAATTTCTTCATATTAATTCCGAATTGTTTAAACCTAAAAATTATTAATTATTTCTTCTTGAACTGCCTCTTGATGAGGAAGAATTTGAAGAAGAGGATTGCGATGAACTGCTTCTGCTGGTTGTATTTGAACTTCTGTTTGCTGAAGAATTTTCATTCCCAGAACTTCTTGTATTGGATGAATTGTTATTATTGTTATTATTGGTATTGTTGGTGCTGTTATTCGTATTATAATTTCGTTGCACGTTATTTGATTGGGTGTTATAATTCCTGTTCACGTTACCGGAAGAATTTTCACGATTCGTTGAATTAGGCCTTGCAATAACCGAAGCCGATCTTTGATTTGCATAATATCGCTCTAAAGATTGCCCAAAATAATTTGCTGAATTTCTTCTGGCGGAAGAAGATCTTTGACCAGAATTTGAGCCTCTTTGAATGTTATTGTTTGATCCTCGCTGAATGGTATTGTTTGATCTTGTGGATTGCCTGTAAATATTGTTATTTCTGTTGCTATTATTGCTTCTGTTTATATTTCCATCAGTGGATCTTCTTGTGGTTGTATTACCATTTCTGCTGGTTGAATTGGCAGTTGTACTGCTTCTTCGGCTTAAAGTTGACGAATTATTTGTATTGCCATAATCTCTTCTGCCTGTATTGTAACTTGATCTTTTTCCATAACTGTCATAGTTTCTTCCATAATAATAAGGGTAATTATAGCCGTAATTGGAATAACCCGAATAATAATTACCATAATAGCCGTAAAATTCAAAATAGTAAGGATTATAATATCCATAAGAATAATATGGATTGTAATAATTGTATCTGTATGGATTGTAATAATAAGGATAATAATTATAATAAGATTGGTAAAATGGGTTGTACCAATAATAATTAGGGCTCATATAGCCATAACCGCTGTTTATGTTAATGACAACATCACCATCATATCCCCAAGGCTCGTTGTAATTTGTGGATAATTCGTCATCTTGTACAGCTGCATCATCATATAAATAATCATCAATGTCCGTAAAAGTATCTTCTTGCTTTAAATTTTGTAAATCGTCAAGTTGTCTGGAAAAATAATTCTGGTCAAAATTAGATTGATTTTCAACAATTACCACCTTATTTGTAGGTTGATTATTTGAAGCATAAATGCCGTCATTATCTCCATTGTAGGTACTTTGATAGGCACCACAAGAAAATAAGCTCACGGCCAATATCAAAAAAAGGCCAATTTGTAGATTTTTTCGGTTAATTATTTTTGAAGCTTTCATAATCAGTTGTGGTTTTTATTGTTGAACTATTTAAAAAAAACTAATTTTGTCGAAATTAATAATTTTCATTAAAATAGGCGCAACATTTATGCCAAACTTTTGATTATGGGCAAGAATTTAACAAAGAGAGAAACCGACTATTCCAAGTGGTATAATGAACTTGTGGTTAAGGCCGATTTGGCTGAAAACTCCGGGGTTAGAGGCTGTATGGTTATCAAACCTTATGGCTATGCAATTTGGGAAAAAATGCAGGCTGAATTGGACAGAATGTTTAAAGAAACAGGCCACGAAAACGCTTATTTTCCGCTTTTTGTCCCTAAAAGCATGTTTGAGGCCGAAGAAAAGAATGCAGAAGGCTTTGCCAAAGAATGTGCCGTAGTAACTCATTATCGATTAAAAAATGATCCGGACAAACCGGGAAAATTAATGGTCGACCCCAATGCGAAATTAGAGGAAGAATTAATTGTTCGACCTACAAGCGAAGCCATTATTTGGAGCACTTATAAAGGATGGATCCAATCTTATCGCGATTTACCGCTATTAATTAACCAATGGGCAAATGTTGTGCGTTGGGAAATGCGCACCAGGTTATTTTTGCGCACTGCAGAATTTTTATGGCAAGAGGGCCATACCGCCCATGCACTTAAAGATGAAGCCATTGCAGAAGCGGAATTGATATTAAATGTTTATAGCGATTTTGCCGAGAATTTTATGGCAATGCCCGTGATAAAAGGGTTAAAAACCGAAAGCGAACGATTTGCGGGTGCTGAAGAAACCTATTGCATTGAGGGGTTAATGCAGGACGGAAAAGCGCTACAAGCAGGCACTTCGCACTTTTTAGGCCAAAATTTCTCAAAAGCATTCGATGTAAAATTTACCTCAAAAGAAGGAAAACAGGAATACGTTTGGGCCACATCTTGGGGGGTTTCCACGCGATTGATTGGCGCTTTAATTATGACACATTCCGATGATTTGGGATTGGTGCTTCCCCCAAACCTTGCGCCAATTCAAGTGGTTATTATTCCTATTCATAAAACGGACGAGCAATTGGACGCCATTTCAGCCAAAATTGATGAAATTGTAAAAGATTTACGCAAAAAAGGCATTTCAGTAAAATATGACAATAGAACCACTTATAAACCCGGCTGGAAATTTGCGGAATATGAACTTAAAGGCGTTCCTTTAAGAATTGCCATGGGACCAAAAGATTTAGAAAATGGCACTTTGGAAATTGCGCGAAGAGACACCCTTGAAAAGCAAAATATAGCTCAAAATTCTGTTGTTGAGTATGTTGAAAAAACGCTAAAAGAAATTCAGGAAAATTTATTTCAGAAAGCGCATCTTTTTAGGGAAACACATATTACAGAAGTCAATTCTTTTGAGGAGTTTAAAGAAGTGTTGGAAACTAAGGGCGGATTTATTTCAGCCCATTGGGACGGCACCGCTGAAACGGAAGAAAAAATTAAGGATTTAACAAAAGCAACGATAAGATGTATCCCTTTAAATAATAAAATTGAGGCAGGAAAGTGCGTGTTTACTGGGGAAACTTCAGCCCAAAGAGTATTATTTGCGAAAGCCTATTAATTTTCTACAGAAATATTTTGTGGTATTAAAAATAGTTGTATTTTTGCATCCGCATTGACAAAATAGAATTGTCAATAAATACATAATGGTCCGTTCGTCTAGGGGTTAGGACGCCAGGTTTTCATCCTGGTAACAGGGGTTCGATTCCCCTACGGACTACAAAAAAGTAAAAAAAATATAAAAATGGCAAATCACAAGTCAGCATTAAAGAGAATTAGAAGCAATCGCGCTAAGCAATTAAGAAATAAATATCAGCATAAAACAACTCGTAATGCTGTTAGAAACTTACGCGCAGCAACCGAAAAAGAAGAAGCTGTAGCGTTATTTCCAAAAGTAGTTTCAATGCTTGACAAATTAGCAAAGAAAAATGTTATCCACAAAAATAAAGCGGGTAACTTAAAATCTAAATTGGCCAAGCACGTAGCTGCGTTATAATTTATTTAAATACAATTTAAAAAGCATCCCTTATGTGGATGCTTTTTTATTTGGGATAATTTTGGCTTATTTAAAGAAAAACTACCACTCATAAGTTTTGTTGGCATCTAGCCTAACAAATATAAAAAGCAATATCGTGAATCCCCAAAGTGCCGAACCGCCGTAGCTAAAAAACGGCAAGGGAATCCCAATAGTGGGCACCAATCCAATCACCATTCCTATATTTATGGCGAAATGCATAAAAAATATAGCGACAATGCTATACCCATAAATTCTGCTGAATTTAGATTTTTGCTGTTCCGCCTTATTGATAATTCTCAATAAAAAGGCAACGAACAACAGTATGACAAAAGCGCTGCCGAGAAAACCCCATTCTTCACCAACTGTGGTAAATATATAATCTGTATTTTGTTCAGGCACAAAATTTCCCTGCGTTTTTTCACCATCAAGGAATCCTTTCCCAAAAAGACCTCCAGAAGCTATTGTGGTGACCGATTGGTTGGTATTGTAACCAATACCTTTTATATCAACAGTTTTGCCAAGTATGATATCAAATCTGTCTCTGTGGTGTTGTTTAAATACATGGTTAAAAACAAAATCGATACTAAAAATAAACAAAGCCGACATCAAATAAATACCTGTTATTTTAATCCATCCCTTTTTAAAAGCTCTTGGGCGGTAAAAAATAAAAAATACTAGAATACAAATAAACAGAATTAGGGAGCTAATTAACGTCACTTTGTAGCCTAAAAAAAGGGTAATTACAAATAGAAATAAAGCTATAAACCCAACTGTGATGTAATAAAAAGGCAATCCTTCTCTGTACAGCACAAAAATAAATGCCAAATAAACCAATGCTGAACCCGGATCGGGTTGCATTATTATAAGAGCTGCGGGAAAAAATAACACCAATAATGCCTGTGCCTGAACTGATCGCTTTTTTAAATTGAATTGTTTATCACTTACCATTTTGGCAATTGCCAATGCTGTTGCGGCTTTGGCAATTTCAGAAGGCTGAAAACTAAAATTTCCTATGGCATACCAAGAGGTTGACCCATTAATGTTTTTGCCCAGAACAAAAAGTCCCGCAAGCAATATTAAAGTGATAACATAAATAATTGAGGCGTATTTTTCGTAAAATTTAGCTTCAAACATCAATATCAGTAAAATAATGGGAAGGCTAAGCCCAATCCAAATAAGTTGTTTTCCATATTCAGTTGAAAAATTTAATAGGTCAAATTGAATCTCATTAATTGTTGCGGCATAGATATTAATCCATCCCAAAAAGATAAATACGAAATAGAATAAAACCAAGATCCAATCAATTCCGTGAAATATATTGTCTTTTCTACTTCTCAACTTTTAATGTTTCTTTTAATGTTTCTTTTAATTGTTTATCATATTCTTCCTGAATACTTCCTTCAAACATTCTTTCTTCCACCAACGGCCTTGAGGTTTTTCCGTTTAAGTATTTTTCTATCATTAATGTTGCAATTGGTCCCGCCCATCTGGCTCCCCAATAGCCGTTTTCAACAAAAACCGCAATGGCAATTTTCGGATTGTCTTTTGGCGCGAATGCGATAAATATGGAATGGTCCTGCCCATGTGGATTTTCGGATGTTCCTGTTTTCCCGCAAATCTGGATACCTTCCACCATGGAACCCCTTGCAGTTCCTCTCGGATTGTCAAATACATCAAATAATCCTTCAATTACAGGCTTAAAATTTTTTTTATCTATAGTCGTGTAAACAGGTGTAGTGAATTTTTTATCCAGCGGTCTCCCTTTAATTTTTTTTGCAATATGTGGAACATAATAAAATCCTTCATTTGCTATTGCCGCAGTCATATTTGCCAATTGAATTGGTGTGGTTAACACTTCTCCTTGCCCAATTGCATTAGATATGGTGGCAGTGGATCTCCATCGTCCGTTTGGGTAAATTCTATTATATAAATTACCGTCGGGAATATTTCCCTTTTGGCCAACAGACAAATCGTTGTCTAAGTAATTTCCCAAACCAAAACTTTTGGCATGCTTGCTCCAAACATTCATTCCCTCTGTTGGGGTGGGAAATTTTTCTATAACCTTTCTGTAAGCCGTGGCAAAATAACTGTTGCAGGAACGATAAATTGCTTTATTTAATGCAACAGGGCTGCCGCCAGTTTCGCAATGACATCGCATAAAGGAACCTTTCCCTGATCCATATTTATAACCGCCAAAACACTGAATGCTGGTTTCCGTGGTAATAACATTTTCTTGCAAAGCAGCCAAGGCAGAAATAACCTTAAAAGGCGATCCAGGCGGATATTGGGCCTGCAAACCTCTATCTAACAGCGGTTTATTGACACTGTCGAGATAGAATTTTGTGAAATTTTTTGAACGGTCTCTGCCAACCATTAAATTTGGATCATACGTTGGTGTGGAAACCATCGCCAATATTTCCCCAGTTGAAGGTTCAATCGCAACAATGCCTCCCCGTTTATTTGCCATTAAAGCCTCTCCATATTGCTGCAATACCGCATCAATGGTTAAGGTAATGTCATTTCCGGAAATTGGAAGCGTATCGTATAATCCATTTTTAAAAGAGCCAATTTCCTTGTTAAATCTATCGCGCTGGATAAATTTAACGCCCTTAATGCCTCTCAATTCCTTTTCATAAGTTTTTTCAACTCCTGCCGTACCGATTAATTCACCCAAATGATAATTTGAATTTTTATTAATCATCATTTCATTTACCTCGCTTATATAACCAAGCACATTTGCCGCAGAATTTTTGGGATACTCTCTCAATGAACGTTTTTGAATATAAAACCCCTTAAACTTGTACAATATTTCCTGCAAAGAAGCATAATCATCTTTAGAAACCTGCGCTAAAAATGTAGATGGAATTCGCGTGGAATAGTGTGATGCCCTAGCAATTTTGTCAATAAATTCCTGTTTTGTAATTTTAAGCAAGGTACAAAAAGCAGTGGTATCTAAAGGTTTCACTTCCCTTGGAATAACCATAATATCATACGATAATTGATTGGCTACCATCAAAACACCATTTCTGTCGAATATATATCCTCGTTCAGGATAATCGTACATTACTTTAACGGCCGAATTATTAATTGTGGGCGTGTTAAACGAATTGTTAAGTACCTGCAAATAAAATAAGCGCGCAAGATATACAACTGCTATAAAAATAATTAAAAAAGATAATAAGCCCGTTCTCTTCATTATTTCTTTTTTGTAAAAAGAACAATTCCCAAAGCACTAATAAGTATTGTAAAAATACTTGTTAAAATGGTATTGGAAATAACCCTTGTGATTGCATCAAAACTAAAATATTCCAAACCAAAAACAATAAAATGATGCATCATTGTAAGTATGGCAATAAATAAAAACGCTTTGTTAAATGAAATGGTTCTCAAATTAAATTGCGCATAGTCCAAGTCCGATTTTCTTAAAACAGTTTTTAATATTGGAAGTCTAAAATAGGCAATAAACGTTATGGCAAAAGCATTTATTCCACCTGAATCCGAAAAAAAATCTATGGAGAGACCCAACAAAAAACTTAATATTAACAATAAACTTTTTGATTTTCGAACAGGAAATAAAAATACCCATACAATATAAACCATCGGATTGATATAGCCAAATATATTCACATGGTTAAATATCAAAACCTGTAAAAACAGCAATGCTATAAAACGAATGATATTATTTAGCGCTACATTATTCATTTTCAATGCTTTGTTCAAGAATTACTTGTTCATTCTTATGAAGATTTTTAACAATTTGAACCTCGCCAATGGCACTCATATCATTAAACAACAAGATATTTATAACTTGGTATTTGTTCTGTTCGTATTTAAAATCTTTTATGACACCAACTTCTATGCCTTCAGGAAAAATTGACGATTTACCTCCAGTAACAATGGTGTCACCCTCTTTAACCAAGGCCTGTCGGGGAATATCAATTACTTGGGTGATGTTGTAATCTTTTCCGTCCCAAACCAAAGTGCCAAAATAATTGCTGTTTTTAAGACGAACATTGATTTTAGAATTGTTGTTTAAAATGGATAACACCGTAGCGTAATTAGAAGACACATTTTTAATGACCCCAATAATTCCTTTGCTGTTTATAACCCCTAAATCTTGCGTTAACCCATGTTTGGAGCCTTTGTTCAGCGTTAAAAAATTATTTCTTTTGGCATAATTATTATTGATAACTTTTGCGACGGAATATTCATATTTTTGGAAATATTGGGTACTGTCAATAACAGTGAAACTGTCTAAATTATAGGTGTTTCCCCTTCTTTCCAAAAGATTTTTTAAACGCGCATTTTCTTCGCTTAAAAGTTCATTGTCTTTTTTTAAATGAAAAAACGCATTGATGGAATTCACTTTATTATAAACGCCACCGCTTATGAAATTGGCGGAATTGACAAATTTACTTTGATGGTAAGAATTGTCTTGAATTATAATTATAAAAGCTAAAATTTCTAAAACTATAAACAGCAGAAAGTATCTGAATTTTTTAATAAAATAAATGATTTGCCGCATATAAACAATAGAAAATTAACCTATTTCATTAATACATTTTTGAATTTTTCAAGATCTTTTAATGCTATTCCCGTTCCTCTAACTACGGCTCGTAAAGGGTCTTCGGCAATATACACAGGCAAATCTGTTTTCCTTGACAAACGTTTGTCCAACCCTCGAAGCATAGAACCGCCACCGGCCAAATAAATTCCGGTATTGTAAATGTCGGCTGCCAATTCAGGCGGTGTTTTTGAAAGCGTTTCCATAACGGCATCTTCAATTCTCAAAATGGACTTGTCCAATGCTTTTGAAATTTCTCTGTATGAAACCTGAACCTGTTTTGGTTTTCCGCTCAATAAATCGCGCCCTTGCACAAGCATATCTTCTGGCGGAACTTCCAAATCTTCCGTAGCGGCACCAACTTGAATTTTTATTTTTTCGGCAGTGCGTTCCCCAACATATAAATTATGTTGCGTTCTCATATAATAAGCAATGTCATTGGTAAAAACATCACCGGCAACTTTAATGGATTTATCGCAAACAATACCGCCCAAAGCAATCACCGCAATTTCGGTTGTTCCGCCTCCTATATCAATAATCATATTTCCTTTTGGTTGCATAATATCAATGCCAATACCTATGGATGCTGCCATTGGTTCATGAATTAAAAATATTTCTTTGGCATTCATGTGTTCTGCAGAATCAATTACGGCACGTTTTTCAACTTCAGTAATTCCCGACGGAATACAAATTACCATGCGCAATGAAGGTGCGAAAAAGCGTTTTTTAATGCTTGGAATATTTTTTATAAACTCTTTTATCATTTGTTCCGAAGCTTCAAAATCGGCAATTACGCCATCTTTTAGCGGTCGGATAGTTTTAATGTTTTCGTGGGTTTTCCCTTGCATTAAACTGGCTTTTTTTCCGGTTGCAATAATTTTACCGGTGCTTCTGTCTCTTGCAACAATAGAAGGCTCATCCACAACCACTTTACCCTCATGAATAATAAGTGTGTTGGCAGTGCCTAAATCAATAGCAATGTCCTCGGTCATAAAGTCGAAAAAACCCATATTCTTTTATTGTTTATTAAATTTGAAATCTTACAAAGTTACTTAAATTAGTGTTTGAAATGACGCGTACCCGTAAATATCATAGACATTTTGTGATCATTGCAATAATCAATTGACAATTGGTCTTTAATTGAACCTCCCGGCTGAATTACGGCCTTAATTCCTGCTTTGTCAGCAATCTCCACACAATCGGGAAACGGGAAAAAAGCATCACTTGCCATCACTGCGCCATTTAAATCGAAATTGAAATGTTTTGCTTTTACAATCGCTTGTTCTAAAGCATCCACTCGGCTGGTTTGGCCGGTTCCGCTAGCAAAAAGTTGTTTATTTTTGGCAAATACAATGGTATTTGACTTGGTATGTTTACAAATTTTTGAGGCAAAAAGCAAATCTTCCAGTTCTCTGTCGGTTGGTTTTTCCAACGTCACAAAGGCTACAACGTCGAGCGAATCGGTTTTGTTGTTTTTATCTTGAAAAAGAACGCCATTTAATGCAGTTCTATATTGCGTGTTTGGCAATTCAATGTTTTTTTGCACTAAAATAATGCGGTTTTTCTTGCCTTTCAAAAGTTCCAAAGCCTCATTATTGTAGCTAGGCGCAATCACAACTTCACAAAAAAGTTGGTTAATTTCTTCGGCAGTTTCCAAATCAATCTCTTTATTTGAAATTAAAACACCGCCAAACGCAGAAGTTGGATCAGCAGCTAAAGCGTCCAAATATGCTTGTTTTAAAGTAGTTCTTTGCGCAATTCCGCAAGCGTTGTTGTGTTTTAAAATGGCAAAAGTTGGTTCGTCATTTTTAAACTCACCCATTAAATTTATGGCTGCATCAACATCCAATAAATTATTATAGGAAAGTTCTTTACCGTGAAGTACATCAAAAAGTTCATCTAAATTTCCAAAAAAGTAGCCTTTTTGATGCGGATTTTCACCATAACGCAAAACGGAAACTTTGTCAAAACTTTGACGGAATGCCATTTCGCCTTCATTCAAATAATTGAAAATCGCGCTGTCGTAATGGCTGGAAACCCCATAAGCTTTTGCCGCAAAACTTTTGCGTTGCGCCAACGTTATTTCTCCATTTCCTGTATTAAGTATTTCTAAAAACTCATCGTATTGGTTTATGGACGACACACAAATTACATCATTGAAATTTTTTGCCGCGGCTCTTATCAACGAAATTCCGCCTATATCAATTTTTTCAATAATTTCCTCTTCTGAAGCGCCACCGGAAACTGTTTTTTCAAACGGATATAAATCGACAATTACAATATCAATTTCAGGAATTTCATATTGCTCCAGTTGCAAAATATCATTTTCATTTTCTCTTCTTGATAAAATTCCGCCGAAAACTTTTGGATGCAATGTTTTAACCCTTCCGCCTAAAATTGAAGGATAGGAAGTTAAATCTTCAACAGGTATCACATTAATACCCAATTCTTTAATAAATTTTTCGGTGCCTCCGGTAGAATAAATTGTAATATTAAGGTCGTTTAATTTTTGAATGATTGGAGCCAAACCGTCTTTGTGAAATACTGAAATCAGTGCCGATTTTGCTTTTTTTGTAGTGCCCATAAGTTATCTTTGTAAATATTTGGCAAAGCTACTAATTATCAATAGCCTAAACAACACAAAATAGTCATAAAATTTAATTAACTATTTTTAATTTTTTGCTCAAAATTTGAGACCATTTCGTTATAGTTCAGGGAAGTATTTTTAGGTTGATTTTTTTCAAAAATTTTGTTCAAAAAAGAGATTTTGTCTAATAAACGCTTTCTTTTGGTATTGCTTTTTGCGAATTTTTTTAACATTGAAAAATATATTTTTTAAAGATATTTATTTTAATTGCGCCACTTTTTCACACACAAATTCTAGAAATTGCTCATCGGCTTCCGTAAAAGGATTTGTAATGTGAGAATCAATGTCAATTTGTCCCACATTTTCACCATTCACAAAAACGGGAATCACAATTTCACTTTTCACTTTAAATCCGCACGAAATATAATTGTCTTGGGCGCTAACATCGGGAACCACGAAGTTTTTATTGCTGATGGCCACTTGTCCGCAAATGCCTTTTCCAAAAGGAATGATGGTGTGTTCGGTTGGTTCACCGGCAAATTCGGCCAATTTCAATTCGGCTTTGTCGCCATTTTTAAAATAAAAACCCACCCAATGGTAATAATCGATTTCTTGTTTTAAATAATCGCAAATCGCTTGTCTTTTTTCCGAAACCGATTGGTTGCTTTCTGCAATGGCAGTTACCGATTCTTTTAATTGAGAAATATTCATATTAATTTGTAATTTTATGCAAAATTAAAATTCTTTTTTTTGTGAAAGGCAATAAAACGGTAGTATTATTTTTAATAAAATTTTTTGGCACTTATTTGCTGTTATTTTTGGGGTATTCCTATTATTTAGAAAAAACACAGCAAGAAACATCTCCGTTTACTTGCGCGCCAATTACCAAAACCGTTGCTGAACAAACAAAATATTTGTTAACTATTTTTGGTTATCCAACGGAGATAGCACAAGATACTGAAACTGTTTCCGTTAAATTATTTATAAACGGCAAATTTACGGCTTTTATCGTTGAAGGCTGCAATGCCATTAGCATTATCATTTTATTTACTGCATTTATAGTTGCTTTTGCAGGGAAATTTAAACCGACTGTTTTGTATATTTTGTTCGGCAGTTTGCTTATTTATTTTACAAATATTGTTAGAATTGTAATTATTACGATAGCGCTTTATGAATATCCGCAATATCAACATGTGTTACACGAAATTATATTTCCGGCTATTATCTACGGAATTACCTTTTTGCTTTGGTTTGTGTGGATTCAGAAATTTTCAAAATTAAGAAAATGAGGAAATCGGTTCGAATAGGTTTAATTATGATGCTTTTTATGATGCTGATTTTAGTTCGCGCAGTAGTTCAGCCTTATTTTTACGATCCGCTTTTGGCCTATTTTAAACACGATTTTTTAAACGCTTCTATTCCCGAACTGAATTTCGGCGTTTATTTTTTGAATATTTTTTACAGATATGCCATAAATACCGTTATTTCTTTGTCCATTATTTATTTGGGTTTTTATGATGTGAAATCACTTTATTTTTCGATAAAATTTTACGTGCTGGCTTTTGCGGTGTTGAGTTTGATGCTTTTTATATTGTTGAAATTTAATGGGTCACAAAATTATTTATTGATTTTTTACATTCGCCGGTTTTTAATTCAGCCTTTGTTTGTGTTTATTTTATTGCCTGCTTTTTATTATCAGAAGCTGAGAAGTCCGAAGACCGAAGACCGAAGACGGAAGTTCAATAAGTTTATGAAAAAATAGTTTCAAGTTTCAAGTTTCAAAAAATTCAAAAATCTTAATTCATTTTGCATTTTCTAGGATAAAAAGCAAATTTATCAATGCAAAACCTAACAGGTTTTTAAAACCTGTTAGGTTTATTAGGTCGGTTTTTTCGCAACTACTCCGCTGTCGTGAGCGTCACGCTCGTGCTTTTGTTAATCCTTAATTTGCGTAGTCACGAGCTGGAAACTCGCGCTAGCTGAGGAAAGTCCGAAGACCGAAGACCGAAGTCCGAAGACGGGAGTTCAATAAGTTTATGAAAAAATAGTTTCAAGTTTCAAGTTTCAAGTTTTAAAAAATTAAAAAATCTTAATTCAAAAATCGTAAATCATAATCCCGATAGCTCGGGTCGAAATTGAATTTGCGTTAAAGATTGCAGTGGAAATCCCGGCGTTGCGAGCTTGTTTAGAATATGTTCAACAGATTGCCACGCTCCGCTCGCAATGACGGATTGCAACGGAAAGCTTGACCCGAAGGGAACGCCAAAATATTGCTTTTAATGAAGCTGTTTTTGAAACTAAAAAAAATGTTTATGATTTATTTTGTAACATTCTTAAGAATACAACGTATAATATTGTAGACCTTAACTATTAACAAAAAAATTTATAGCTACTTCATGAGACAACTTAAAATAACGAAACAGGTTACCAATAGGGAAACCGCATCATTAGACAAGTATTTACAGGAAATTGGAAAAGTGGATTTAATTACCGCCGAGCAAGAAGTGGAATTGGCGCAAAAAATTAGGGCCGGTGACCAAGCTGCTTTGGAAAAATTAACAAAAGCAAACTTGCGTTTTGTGGTATCTGTGGCAAAACAATATCAAAATCAAGGATTGACATTGCCCGATTTAATTAATGAAGGGAACTTGGGATTGATTAAAGCGGCGAAACGTTTTGATGAAACTCGTGGATTTAAATTTATTTCTTACGCCGTTTGGTGGATTCGCCAGTCTATTTTACAAGCGTTGGCCGAACAATCGCGTATTGTGCGTTTGCCTTTAAACAAAATTGGCTCGATTAATAAAATTAACAAAATGTATGCGTTTTTGGAGCAGGAAAACGAAAGACCGCCATCTGCCGAAGAAATTGCGAAAAAATTGGATATGACCGTTAATGACGTGAAAGAATCGATGAAAAATTCTGGCCGTCACGTATCAATGGATGCGCCTTTAATTGAAGGTGAAGACTCTAACTTGTATGATGTTTTAAATACAGGCGAATCTCCAAATCCAGATAAAGCCTTGCTTCACGAATCGTTAAAAGTAGAAATTGAACGCGCTTTGGAAACTTTAACGCCAAGAGAAGCGGATGTTGTTCAATTGTACTTCGGCTTGGGCGACACACACCCAATGACGTTGGAAGAAATTGGGGAAACTTTCGATTTAACGCGAGAACGTGTTCGTCAAATTAAAGAAAAAGCCATCAGAAGACTGAAACATACGTCGAGAAGTAAAATTTTAAAAACATATTTGGGATAAAATCTATTGGTTTTATTTTTAAATTTATTAAAAAGCGCGGTTTCAACACCGCGCTTTTTAATTATGATATTTTAAAGTTTAAAATTATTGCATTTAAAACTAAAGTAATCCTAAAAACAAAAATACTATTTTACTCGGCTGTATATTTTATCGCCAGTTTCATCCTCTACTTTTAAATTGCCTTGCAGGTCTAATTCGAGCAATCGCGGTTGTTTAAAGGCCGTCCATTTTATAATAAATAAATTGGGAATGGATGTTTTGTAAATAACTGCAAATTCAAATTTTTCATCGCCGCCCACGAAAGAATAATAACCTTCTTTTGCTGAAATGTTGCATTCGCCCCATTTATCGACAAAATATTTGCCTTCTATTGAATTTGCTACAGGAACAACATAGGTTTTCACAGGCTCGTTCTTAGCTTCATTGGCTTCTTTTTTAACAATTTGCTTTGCCACTTCCATCGGCTTATTTTCCTTAACTTTCGGTTCTTCCGGAACTTCTTTTTTCTCAACAACCGGTACTGTTTCCTTTACGGTCAGTTTCGCAACTTCCGCCTTATTATCCTCATTAATGTTCGCGTTGGTTACTGAAGTGCCGTCATAAGCATAATTTAATTCATCAATATCTTCAAAAGCATTTCTGATGGATTCCTGATAAGCCCTTTTATAATCCTTTTCTTTTGATCGCCCTTCTTTTGTTGAAAAAACCTTCGCGTTGTAACAATCCAATAAATCAATGGTGAGTTTTGTGCTCAACATTCCGGAAGCGTTATTTACGGAAGCGTTCAAAGCCAAACACCTGTTATTCGCTAAATCGACAGGAAAACTTTCATCGGTAAACAATACCGTAAAACCGGCGCGTTCAAATAAAAATTTTGTCAGTGAATTTAATTGATACTGATCAGCAGATTTTTGAAATTCAAATTGTTTCGGAACGAGAATATATTTATAGGAATTGACGCTTTTTTGTGCAAATAAAACAGCACAACTAAACATTAAAAATAAGCTGATTGAAAAAGATTTGTTCATAATTGTAAAAATATTGTGGCTATTAACGTATAAATTATTTGGTTAATTTTTGTAAATGTACTAATTATTATCTTTAAAAATAAAATTAATGCCGAGTTGAAAACTTGCGCTTTTTGCATCATAAACATTGCGAAGACCCAATAAATTATCCGCCGTAAAATAAGCGTTAAATACGCCTATTTGGGTTGACAATCCCAAACCAACATTTGAAAACGAATAAGGATCTACTGTATAAGTGAGTTTAGTTTGCAAATATTTGTTGATCCAGCGCTCATAAAACAAGGTTCCCGCCATATAAGAATGTACTGCACCAACGGTTGAGAACCACTGAAAACCTAGTTTATTTACGTACAAATCTGGATCTATCAAAAATCTGCAATCATCATATTTCCTCCCAAAGGAATAACTGGCGGCGCCGTTTAATTTAACCGGGCGAAAAGAAATATAGCTTTTGTATAAAGTATCCAAAACAATGCTGTTGTCAAACTCCTCTTTTAAATCGGTCCAATAGTTTTCCGGATTATTGGGATCAAAATTTAGTTGAAGTCCATCCAATTCAAAATTGCCTTTTAAACGATAGGATCTCACGTTTTTTGTATTGTTTATAAAGCCAAGATCTAAAATGCTTCCGGTAATTTCCCATTGTTTTTTTAGGTAATGCGTAAATCCCACATCAATTCCCAAACCAAGATTTCCTCCAAAAAGCAATTTGCTTTTAACATAAGACGCATCAAATTTTTCGCCACTTTCAAAAAATACGCCTGAAGTTTGCATCAAAAAACCAATGTTATCCAAATGTTGTTTGTAAATATTTTGAGTGCCTTCTTCTGTGAAAAATGAGCCGGAATTGGACTTTGAACTTGCGTTAAAAACACTTGAATATATTTTTGCGCGTGCGCCAACATTCCATTTTTCATTTATTTTTTTCGACAAGCCTACGTGAAGAACGCCCAACAATTCTGTTCTAAAAGCCATTTTTTTGATGGAATAATGCCTGTTAATTTCCGAATTTCCCGCATAATACAAATCGACCAAATCACGCGGTATTTTTGCCAATAAATCAAATTCCTGGTAATAACCAAAACTTAAATAGTTATTGTTTTTCAATCTGAATCCGCCATTAAAGACTTCCAATTGCTCATTAATTGCCACAAATTCCGTTTTTCCAAAATTGTTTACGGCTTTCCTAATTTTATCATTGATGTCAATTCCGTTATCGGCAAAAATATCGTAAGTTGAAAATCCGGTAAAACCGCCTTGCACGCTTAATTGCGTGAACAAAGGCATTCCGAAATGAAATTTTTGGCTCACCTCCGCTCCCGGATTTAACATCAATGTTTGTGGCAAACCCGCAAAATCGTATAAAACCTGTTTGTTTTGAGCGTAACCTATTGTGCTAATGAGAAAAATAAAAAAACCTAATTTTCTCATATTTTGCGGTAGTTAAAAAATAATTTGGCTGCCGATTTTAATGCTAAAGTTTCGCTGTCATTGATGGAAATTACGCTACCGTCGTCACTTGGCAAAAGCAAAAAATGAAAACCGAAATATTGGGTATTGTAAATAACGGAAATATCTTCTGTCGGAATTTCAATAATTGTGGTTATTTCGGGTGAGTTTGGCGGCACGTTAATCATGGGCTGCAACACATAAATAGCTTGGCCAAATGCGTCATAAAAAACAATGCTGAGCGTAAAATTTCTGTTGAAACTGTTTTTGGTTTTAACAGTAAATTCAACTTTTTCCAAATAAGGCTTAGATTCATTCGTAATTGGAGCCTCAATTAAATCGGAGGTTATGTTAATTTCCCGGTTAAATTCATCCAAAAATTTTGGCGCGGTTAAATTTAAATAAACCAACGTTGAAATATAGGTTGAATGAATTGTTGCATCATCCAACTGGTTAAAATCGACCTCTTTTGTGCAACTTTGAAAAAATAACAGCACCAATGCCGATGCAATAAATTTATTGATTTTCATAAAAAATGATGCTTTTGCAAATTATTCCAACGTTCACAAATAGCGCTTTATTTCAATTAAATTAGTGACCGATTTAATATTTTCGGAAACAGGCTGTGCATTAAAATTACAGAAAATAACATCAAATCCTGCATCCTTGGCGCCCATAATATCGGCTTCCCAGCTATCGCCAATCATCACCGATTCAGCAGAAGTCGCTTTTGTTTGGGACAAGGCATATTCAAAAATAATTGGATTCGGTTTTTTAACGCCGGCATCTTCCGAAGTAATTATTTTGTCAAAATATTTGCTTAATCCTGAGTTTTCCATTTTTTTATACTGAACTTCATTAAATCCGTTGGTGATTATATGCAGTTTATAATTTACATACAAATGCTCCAAAATTTCATGAGTTCCTTCAAAAAGTTGATTATTGTGTGGCAAAACATTGATATAATCTACCGACAAACTTTCCAAAAGCTGTAAGTTTACAGTTTGTTTTATTTTTACAAAAGTATCTTTTAACCTGCCTAAACGAAGTTCTTCTTTGGTTATTTTTTCTTCGCGGTATAATTTCCAATACTGCTCATTAATTCCCCTGTAATAATTCAAAAACTTTTGGACATCAACTTTTACCTCATGTTTTTTAAAAATAGTCTCAAAAGCGATGTCAGAATTTGTTTCGAAATCCCACAAAGTGTGGTCCAAATCGAAAAATATATGCTTAATAATTTTCATCTGTTTATATTTTATTTTTTAGCGGTAACAGCTGCTGTTCGCTATTAATCATTCCTTCCTGTATCAAAATTTGTTATGCTCGTTTCATTTATATTATTTTGGACAATTTACTTAAATTGCGGCTAAAATTATAACTTTTGGACCAATTTTTATGTCCACATTTTTGCTGTGACTAAAAAAAATTATTGAATTACGGTAGTTTTATAAATATCCATCCACCCTTTCCATGTCTCATTTTCCGCTAAAGAGTCGTTATGAAAAACCGAAATAAAAGTTCCGTTTACTTTTTGCACTTCATTTTTTATTTCTAAAATCTTCGCTAGGCTTTCTTTATTGGAAAGTTCCATATATTGTTTTAAAGTGGTATCCATAACCGCAAAAGGAAATATTTTTAAAGGTGTCTGAATCTCAAAATCAATATCGTAAAAGTAAAATGGCGTGCAGGTACTTGCCCTAAAACCAACCGATTTTTCAAAACCCATAGTATAATCTTCCTTAACGTCTAAATCAATTAAATTTTGATAAGTATCGGGTAACCCTAATCGCAAATAATGCTGCCGCGTACAAGTTACTGGTCTATTTATAATATATTCAAGCCGCAATTTTTCCTTTTTTAATTTTTCCGCATTTTTAAAAGTAAAATAAGAAGGTCGTAAACCAACTATTGCATAATCGGCAACCGATTTTATCAAGGATTTAAAATTGATATTTGAAGAGGAAATATTTTTGTCGAAAGTGGTATAATCTCCTATAGAAAAGAAAAAAATAGTGTCAACTTTATGTGCTTCCTTAATTTTCAACAGGGTTGAAAAAGTATTAAAAGGATCTTCTTTTAAGCCTAAAATGGTTAACAATCTGTTGCGGACATCAGTGAATTTAAAATTCAAAAAATCGTTCAGAAAACCTCCAATAGTTCTCACTACTCCTTTATGTTTATATACGAACGCCGTATTAACATCAATTGTTGAAATTATTTTGAATTCCCTAGTGCCATAATTGTAATTTGGAAATTTACTTTTTAACAGTTCCAAAAACTTAGATGCCCAAATATCAATCACTGGTTTTTCCAAAAATCCATTTTTAAAAGCCAAACTCTCTTCGGCTGTAAAACGTTCATGAACGTCTTGCACGTGAGGCAAATATTCTTCATACCTGCTCATTAAATAAAAACTGGCGGCAAAAATATCATACGGAATGGTTGAAGTTTCACCCGCAGGAAAAAAACAGGGAGTATCATCCCAATGATAGATGGTGATGTCAATATCATTGATGCCTTGCTCAAATAACAAATCATGGCTTCTTATAAAAAATTCGGTGCCCAAAGGTGATTTTGAGTAGGTTATTTTCGGCCCGTTATGCGCCACAAAATCATTGACTTTGTCGGTAAACGTAATGGGAATTTTAAGAATTCTCACAAAAAAATGCTTGAATATATAGTTGAGCCTTGGTGTTATTTTATGGGTATAAATGAGCAGCATTAATTATTTAGTTGTTTAATCGTTTATTTGTGTAATTGTTTTCCTATCCCCAACCCCTTTCTCAGTAGGTAAACTTTCCATCCTGATAGATTTGGAAAAAAGGGATTTTGATTTGAAATTTTAAAAACTTTTGACTTTGAACTTCGGACTTCGGTCTTCGGTCTTCGGTCTTCGGTCTTCAGACATTTAACTTTCAGAACGAACAGGTCGCGACCTGTCCCTACATTATATTTTCATCGGCAAAGCTAAAATACGCATTTTCGGTAATAATTAGGTGATCGAGCACTTTTATGTCCAGCGTTTCTCCTGCAAGTTTTAATTTACTGGTAATTGATTTATCGGCCTGGCTGGGTTGCAATTTACCAGAAGGATGGTTATGGCATAAAATAATGGCGGTCGAAAATAGTTCAATTCCCTTTTTAAACACCAATCTAACATCAACCAAAGTGCCTGTTAATCCGCCTTTGCTCAATTGTTCTTTATGCAAAACTTTGTTGGAATTGTTTAAATAAACAATCCAAAATTCTTCGTGGTGCAATTCACCAATCAACGGTTGCATAATGTCAAAAATGGCTTTGCTTCCTGTAATTTGGGGCAATTCCAAGGCTTCTTCAAGCCTTCTTCTGCGACCGAGTTCCAATGCTGTGATAATAGAAATTGCTTTAGCCTCGCCAATCCCCTTAAATTTTTGCAAATCGGAAACCGATAATTTTCCGAGTTTGTTTAAGTTATTGTCTATGGAAGCTAAAATTATTTTTGACAAAGCAACCGCGCTCACATTTCTGCTGCCCGAACCAATTAAAATTGCAATTAACTCAGCATCAGACAAGGCTGATTTTCCTTTTAACACTAATTTTTCCCTTGGTCTGTCATCTTCAGCCCAAGACTTTATGGAGACAGATTTATTTTCATAATTCATAAGCTATTTTTATTCAAATATAGCTGTAATATTTTTGAATTAAATTCTTATTGATGAAATTTCTTTTTTGATAAAATGCATTGACTTATCTATTGCGATATTTTTGGCTTTTTTTTGAAGAAAATTAAATAAGCGCTTTAAATTTATTAAAATCCAGTTCTTCATAATGTAAATCCCAAGAAAAGAATATCATAAAATTCAGATTATTTTATCTAGAGCTAAATTTATTTCAGCAAAGGACATCCGCAATTCCTGCAAACAATTTCGTCAATATCATGCATAAAACTACAAGCATTACAAAAAATGATATCATCAACTGTTTTATCATATTTTTCATAAGTTTTTAATTTGCCATGATAACGTACTTTTTCACCTATTTTAAAATAATCATAAAGAGTAGCATCATTTTCAGTTCTTATTTCATGTCTTTTATGCTTTTGGTCTTCAAAATAAACAATAAACTCAGTCACCTTTTCCTTTTTTACTATTTCCTTTTCAACAACTTCACCATCCCAAGTAGCTTCTTTCTTTACTGAAAATGCTGAATAGACACCAATTAAAAAAAACATCCCACCAATTCCCAAACCTATATGCAATGCCTCTGGATTGTCCATTTCATCACTCATTTCACCATAAAGATAAAATCCTGCTATTGCAATTATAGCCAAGGCAAAAGCAAATTGAAATCTGTAATCTTTTGTATTTTTCAAATAAGTATCAAATGCTGGGTCGTGAATTTTTAAAGAATAGGCCATTGTTTAAAGGTTTAAAATATTAAAAAGGTAAAAATTAGCAGAAACTAACCTTTCAATTCATTTATAACATGTTTTAAATCTAGTTCTTGTGGTGCCGGAATATTCAATTCTTCAGTATTGGTGAAAGTTCTATCAGTATAATAATACTGAATTTGTAATCCATAAAATGGTTCATTAATTACACTAGATTTTTTAATTCCTGAAAGTGGAAAATCCCAATTGTGAAAAAATCCGTTGATATAAGCAAACTTTTTCCCTATCAATACATTTCCATCCCCATTTAAATTTTTGTTTTTATAATATATGGGCATTCCAAAAGCAAATAATCCTATAAACCCAATCAACACCAACATTACTAAAAACATAACTCCTTTTCCTTCTTCTAGAATAAGTATAAAAAACCCAAAAATAACAACAATCAATATCGTTGTAATCCAAAAAATTCCTTTGTTTTTAGCTTTTTCATTTTCAAAAAGATAGTTTACATACGTTGATTTATTATTTTCATTCAACTTCCAAGATGCCAAAACATTTTCTCCAGTTATCAAAGTTTGCAATTTTTTTGCGCGACTTTTGAAGATAAAAGCTACAATAATAGCCGACAGAAACACAAACATCCCAATTAATGCTATAGCCCAAAAACCAGTTAAGGGGTTATTATTATAAAATGGTAAAACAATAATTATCAATGAAATAAACGCTACTAATAAAGATATATTTACCGTGCTTGATTGATTGTTTTTCAAACTAATTGTTTGGTTTATAGTTTCAAAATTAATTGACTTTGATGGTATAAATTCATCAACTATTCCCACAGTTTTTGATTCAATATTTAGAATCTTAATGCCACATGATTTGCAAAATACTTCTTCAGAAGTTACTGGTTGACCACAATTTGAACAATACTTCATAATTTTATTATTTAATTTTTTTGAGATACCAACTGCTTTTTGTTAAGGTGCTAAAAAATACCAATTTATTCTCTTCTTCATAAAAATGCACTGAAAAATCACTTTCCCCATTTTGTGCCTTCACAATTGCTTGGTAATTATTTGACCCAAAGGGCGTTATTTGCACTTCAAACAAACCTTTTTTATCTTTACCGGTAATTATTTCACCTTTCCTTTTTAAAATAATTATGGCATCTTTATCACCAAGTAAAATAGCTGTAGGATCGTGCCATTTACCTGCCAATTTTGTTAGCTGTTCTGTATTTGAAAATGATTTTTCGGAAGAGTCATAGCTCAAAAAAAATGATTTACCTATAAAAAACAGCATTGTTAAAACCACTATTCCTATCAAGACTTTAGAAATACGTAAACCCTTATTTGGTTGGTTCAGGCTTTTTTCAATAAGAATGTCATCATCTATATTATTTTGTATGTTATTATTTTCTACAGAAGCACCACATTCACTACAAAAACGAACTCCTTCATTAATTTCAGTACCACAATTTGAACAATATTTTGACATATTATTATTTCTTATTTCCTTTAAATAACAAAATAAAGTCTGTTATAAATATTCCTATTAAAAGCAAAGTGTTTATTCCAAGATACAAGATTCCTTCTGGCAGCACTAAAATCAAATAAGCCATTTGTAATACTAAAATAATCTTAACCAACCAGTTGTATGGATTGGGTTTGGATCTTCTTAAAAACACAAACAGCAAAACAACAACTGAAAACAATAATGTTCCTAAAATTGTGTCTATTCTATAACCGTTATACACTAATAATGCGTTGATAATCAAATAAATCCAAGTCCAAATAGTTATTCCTCCTGCTTTTGAAATACTATCTATCTGCTTTGACTCTGCTTTTTTTGTGGGTTTAAAAACCTCCGATATACTTTGAGTTTTTTCTGAAACATTTGTTGGTCTTTTTGTGAAGGAATTAAATGCTTCTTTGACCTTGCTTTCAGCAAAATTTCGTCCTTCATTTTTTAATGACATCACTGTATTTTTGTACATCTTTTCTTTATACCCCGTAAGATATTTATTCGCAGTTTTAAGAACAATTTTAGTACCGCAAGAAGGACAAAATTTAGCTTCCACAGGAATATTTGTACCACAATTTGAGCAATAGGACATCTTTAATTATGATTTATAAATTATATAAAATTCATCATATTATTACCAACCAAAAATTACCTGTCTAGGATCATTTGAGTCGTGTTTTTTTAAATCTTTGAAACTATCAGCCATATCTTTGGCAACATCTCCTATGTTTTTATAGTCCAAATCTTTTAGCTGATTATTTAACATTTCAATATGTTCAGGTGTTGCATTTGCATCTACATGAGCTTTTTCCACAATGTCCATGGCTTTTTTTAATTTATCAGGAATTTCAGGGACATCCAAACCTTGAACTCCATAACCATCCCTAACTTTTTTTAAAGTATCAACTCCTTTTTTGGCTTGTGCATAAGCTTCTGGCTCCATTCCTGGTTCTAACGCATGAGTCACTTTATTTTTATACATATTTCCCAATTCCTCTGAATCTATCAATCGACCTTTGCCCTCTTTTACTTGTAAAATATTGGGTTTGTTTCTATTAATTTCACCTGTATCAGGATTATAAGTATTATCCGCATAATCTTTACTAGCTTCAGAATCGAACCGGTCTGTCCCTCTTTGTTGATGACTTTCTGCCCAATCTTTAGCATCAACTCCAAAAGGTTTCCCAGTAGTTTCTCCAAAAATTTCATACGATTTTTGCTTCCAATTTGGACTTTGAACTTCTATCCAAACATCTCCATTTTTGGTTTTTACTTTTCGTAAAACTCTGTAATCTCTATCGGTATTAAGTTTTGTTTTTCCATCTGTTCCAGGCGTCCTAAAATCATCAATCTTTACATCATTTGGGTCAAGTTTATAGGTCTCAGAAACGTATTTTTTCAGTTCCGCATCGTGTTTTTCATAGATTTTATTTCTTGATTTTTCAAAAACCTTTTTCATCCATTCAGTTCCATTATTTTTAATGGTTCTCACTGCTGCAGGATCGCGCATAAACTCCAATAATTTCTTCGGATCAATAAATTCTTCGCCATTAACCGTTTTTACACTTTTAACCAAATCGTCTAAAACTTCATCAGGTGATGTGAATTTGAGATTATATTTTAATGCGTCATTCTGCAATTTGGCAGTCAATTTTCGCATAATTAATTCATCACGTAATTGAGCAGCAGTCAATTTAGCTGCTTCTACCACAGATTTGGTTTGATACAAGTTGTATAAAAATTCACAACTGATAAAAATAGTCCAAGCTAAAACTTTATTATTTTTAACTACCAACTCAATGTTTTCAATACTTATCAAACGTCCTTTGGCAACATTCATTAAAAAAGGAATTATTTTTTGATATTGTCTATCTGCAAAAACATCCCAGCCTTTATCATTATCATAGATATAGAAATTCAACGCTTCTATCATACCTCCTTTTACCAAACTTGCTCCAGTAGCACCAACTCCTTTTAAATAAAAAGCCGCTAATGCATTGAAAGCCAAATCTCCTGCCCATTCTGTCCATTCTAATGTAACCGTAATTCGGTTTGCCCAAACTTCCATACTTTTATATCCTTCGGCACCTTCCGCTAATATTAAATCTTGGGCTATTTTCCAAATTCTATTTCTTAATTCGGTTAAACCTTCGGCGCCTAAAACAAGTTTACGTGCTTCTAATATATCATTCAGTTTATTTCGAGGTTCGCCAACGGGAACATAATTATTGATGATGTGTTTACATTGTTCATAGGCTTCTACCCATTCCGGAAATTCTTTTCCTATCCCAAAAGTTCTGACTCTTACTTTTAAAATTTGCTCAAAATCTTCCGGATTGTCATCAATTCCAAACGGTGCTTTTACTAAAAAATTCAAGGTTTTGATATCACCAAAGCCCGGAATATCTTCTTCAGTTTTAAATTGATAACGTCCGTAAGGTATATTGGTCACTAATTTATCATACGTAAATGAAGGTTTTAATACACTTTCAAAATTTATGATTTCTTGCTCTTCATTTTGCAATTCAAAAGTCAAGCAAGCCAAACCATCATTATCTACGATAATTTGATTGGTATTTTTATCATACTTATAAAGCGCAAAATCTAAATTGGATTCAAATGGTTTATCTGCAGTAAACATCAACTCGTTTTTACCTTCCACGCCATGTTTTATAAACAAACCAACTTGCGAAACTGTTACAGAAATATGTCTTTCCAATGGTTTTTCTTCGCCTTGTGCAGCAGAAATTACCAATGTTTTATTTAAAAAAGTTTCATTGCCGCTTGGTTTCAAAACAGGTCCTGTAAGTGTGATACTTGCCTCCGTTTCCGATTTTATGCTAATACTTATTTCCGTCAATGGCTCATCAGGATCAATTCCTTTTCGGTATTCACCACTAAAATTCCAATCTTCATCTCCATCTGTATTTTCAATATAAGCGTCAAATGTAATTTCGCTCATTTCCTCAGTCACAGGAAACGAACATTCTGTAACTTCAACTTCCAATTTGCAATCTAATAAGGTAATAACCAAATCGGTTTGCAGAGGCTCTTCTCCCTCTGCTACTTCATCCATCACAATACTTAATGTCACAGAATTTGGTGGATTTGAAACTGCGGCGTTTGGATTTGGGTTTGTGCAACCAATATTAATACCCATTTTATCACCATCCAAAACAGTTTCCGACACATCTATCCAATCACTTTTAGGATCAAATTTTATTTTTTCAGTTAAATCAGGGATGTTTTTACCATTTTCATCAACTACTTGTGCAAAACAAGCTATGGTTTGAAAAGTATCCGGACGTAAAGAGCGTTTGTTATCTGGAAAAGTTTCTGCAACAATTTGCATTTCTCCATAAGGACGAATATTTACGCTTCTTTGAAATTCGTGGCCTTCTGCGTTGGCGGTCACCAAAATATTGAAATTAGGTTCTTTAGGCAGTTTTTGCAATAACAATTGTGCATTTAAACTTCCCACTCCATTCGTTGGATTTATAGTAAGGGCTTTTTCAGAATTCTGAATTTGTATATCTGCATCACACTTCTTTTCCCCTTTAGCGGTAACTTTCCATACCCGAATTTCAAGTGTTTCAGGTTCATTTAGTTTTAGTTGAAAGGTTTCTTTATTCAGTTGTAAAATATAATGAGCATCTTCTTCATTTTCTTCTTTTTTTTCTTCTTTTTGATTTTTATCTGTTTTAGAATTAGATTTCGATTTTAATGCTGCTGATGCTCCTTTTTTTAATATCTTCCGAAGAATAACTGCAACTATCGCTGCTATAGAACCTCCTATTACAAGAGTCCAAGGAATATCGCCTTCTTCACTATCGGTTGAAACGATGCCATCAATATCAGTTCCTGCAATATTTGAATTTTCAGCACTTGAACCCATTGGAGGAGCAAATCCGAAGGCTCCATTTTCTGAATTTTTTATTGTATTATAATGATCATTATAGGCTTCAGCTATTGATTGTGGTCTATAACTTCCCATATATCCATAAACAAATCCAAATTTTCCCGTTTGATGATTTTGAAGCAGTGAATAACCTTTTACTGCAGTTCCATATTGTGAAATAATAGCTCCAAATATTTTAGCGTTTGAAATTGTCCAGGGTTCTCTTTTGCCTGCCAAAAGCTTATTATGAGATTTTATTACATCTGACAATTCAACTCTTTTACTGTCAACTTGCACACCATTTACGCTGATGTCTTGAGTTAATTCAGCCTGTAAATTTCTAACGGCATCCGCTATTTCAGAATCACTAGGTAAACGAGTCCACTCCAACATTTGGTCTGGTCTTACATCCACGTTCATGGGGTTTTGAGAATATAAATGATTAATAATTGAACAAAAAGAAAAAAGAAGGAAAAAATAAAACTGAAGAATTTTAGTTTTTTTCATAACAACATAATTAAAACCATCAATAATCTATTGAAAATTAATTTTTTAATTAGTAGTAAAGTAAATTTACAACATGTTTAAATAAATTCAAAAGAAAATTATATACTTTTGATATGCTTTTAATTACCTAAAATTATGGGATTAAAGAATCGTTCAAATTTTGGGAAATGGCTTATTGCAATTGTTGGTGCAATGTTTCTTATTTATAGTGTTTTTTTGTTGGCTTTAACACTTTTTGGCACAGATGTTAATGCAAAAGTCACCAGTTATCGCCAAGAATACGGCGAAAGAAATGAAACCATAAGAAATCAATATACTTATTTATTTGGTTATGAATTTGAAGCAAACGGGAAAAAATATTCAGGAACCGGACAAAAAATTGGGAATTCGGTATTTCTAAAACACAATGACACTATGTTTATGAAAGTAAGATATTTGCCTTCTTACCCTTTTCTGAACTCGGCTTATGACGGAAACAAGACTCACCTTAATCTCTTAATTTCCTTAATAGTTGGAATTGGTTTGCTCTTAACCTCAAGAAAAATGTAACTTAATTTCAAAAAAAATAGATACCTTTTTCTTCTGAAGAAAATTAAATCAGCGCTTTAAAATGATTAAAATTCAACCCGCCATAATCGCCTGAACTCATTAGCAACACAACGGTATTTTCAAAATTTTGGTTGAATAAAAACTCCCTGAATTCGGCCGAATTTGTGTAAACAATCAAATCATCTCTTTCAAAAGCGTCTTTAATTTGCTGCTCGGTAATTTTTTCGAGTCTTTTAATTTCAACGGCGTGCGGAGAATAAAAAACTACAGCTTTGTCGGCGCTGTTTAACGCACCTTTATATTCCTTTAAAAATTCAGCATTTAAACTACTGTAGGTATGCAATTCCAAACAAGCCAATAATTTTTTATTGGCATACTGGTTTTTTACGGCATTTGTAGTCGCTTCAACCTTGCTTGGCGAATGCGCAAAATCTTTAAAAACAACAGTCGATCCACTTTCTGCAATTTTTTCCAATCGCTTGCTGGCGCCTTTAAAACTTGAAATGGCTTCATAAAAATCGGCTTCATCAACGCCTATATGCTGGCAAATCCACTTTGCGCCTGCCAAATTTTGCAGATTGTGCTTTCCGAAAATTTCTAAAGGCATTTCACCCAAAGAAGTTTCTATAAATGTGATGCCGTTTTCAATTCGGTAATTTGGCGTACTGTATGGATATTTTTGAATGGGATTTGTAGCTTGTTCCACTACCCTTTTTACTTCGGCATCTTCTTCATTATAAACCATAATTCCGCCGTTGGTGATTGAATTCACAAAAATTGAAAACTGCTTCACATAATTTTCATAAGTTGGAAAAACATTGATATGGTCCCAGGCAATGCCGCTTAAAAGCGCTATATTGGGTTTGTATAAATGAAATTTCGGACGCATATCTATAGGGCTCGACAAATATTCATCGCCTTCAAGCACCATAAATTCATTTTCAGCAGTTAAATGCACCATAGTTTCAAAACCCTCCAACTGCGCACCAACCATATAATCTACTTCAATTCCGTGGTAATTGAGCACGTGCAAAATCATTGATGTAATGGTGGTTTTTCCGTGTGAACCACCAATAACCACCCGAGTTTTATTTTTAGATTGTTCAAATAAAAATTCAGGATATGAATAAATTTTAAGCCCTAATTCCTTTGCTCTCAATAACTCTGGATTATCTGCTTTCGCGTGCATTCCAAGAATTACGGCATCCAAATTTGAAGTGATTTTTTCTTCAAACCAGCCTTCTTCTTTTGGCAACAGACCTTTGGCTAACAATCTAGATTTTGATGGTTCAAAAATAGCATCATCGCTACCAGTTATGGCGTCTCCTTTTTGATGTAATGCCAATGCCAAATTGTGCATAGCACTACCGCCAATTGCAATAAAATGAATGTTCATGTAAAAAAATTTAAGGAATCAAATGTAAGGAAACAATTAAAAAGAAAGGCTAAATTTTATGGGCAATCTCAATTAAAAATGTTTTGGGTTCGCCGGTCTTTTAGGTGGCGTTACCGCAAGGATCGGGCCTTTTATTCCAAACTTTTTTCGCTGAAAAAGCTCAAAAAAAGATGTGTTTATCCTGAGGTAGCCGAAGGGCTTCAGTCCCTAACGCGCATTTTTCCAAAAGAAAGGCAATCCTGATTTAACTTAATATTAATGCTGTAATTTTAAAAATATTGCCAAAAATAACCTTAAGTTTTTCTTCCAAAACTCTTAACAACTATGTTTATAACTTCTGTCAAAGCAAGCGGTTTTATTGAAAAAATTGACTTTATTTTATATGATTAAAAACATCACATTTAAAATTATTGCTTATCGTTTAAAAAATTAACCAACCTTTACATTTAATGGAAAAAGAAATATTGCTCTTACCGAAAAAAATTACCGTTTTTGTCTTATTTATCTTCTCGCTAACTTATAACTCAACTTTTGCGCAATGCACCAACTTACCCCCAACAGGAAGTACTTCTCAAGTATTTTGCAAAACGGCTAACAGCACTATTGCAAGTTTAGTTGCCTCTGGAGGAACAATTGTATGGTATGATGCCCCTTCCGCAGGAGTTTTATATGGCGCTTCAGATATTCTTGTCAACGGTACTACGTATTACGCCGATGATATTTCCGGCGCAAGTTGCAGCACTAGCAGATTGGCTGTAACCGTCACTATTTATGGTGATTTCCCAAAAAACGTTGATGTCTCTGTTGGAAAATGTGCCATTGACAATCCAACAATCGGCAATTTAAATGCAACCGGACAAAATTTAGCATGGTATGATGCCCAAACTGGCGGAAATTTTCTTCCGCTTTCAACAGTCCTTGTGAGCGGGAAAACCTACTGGGTGCAACAAACTGAAAATGGCTGTACCAGCGATCGTCTACCAACAACTGTTACTTTAATTGATCCAATCACTCCAACAACAGCTCCCATACAATCATTTTGTTATCCACCAAACCCAACAATTGCAAATTTAATTGCTTCGGGAGGCACCATACTTTGGTATGCGTCAGAAACCTCCACAACGCCCTTAAAAAATAGCGAACTATTAATTAATGGTGAAGATTATTGGGCTGCCGCAGTTACTTTTCCTTGCGTAAGTTCTAAAAGAGCTCAAACAACAGTGGTTTTAGATGCAGCTCCAAATGCCGGAATTAGTGGTTCATTATTGGTATGTGAAGTGGATTTGGTTACAACAAATTTATTTGATTTATTGGGAGGAACTCCCGATACCACAGGAATTTGGACAGGACCAAGTAATTTAGCAAATGGTTATTTGGGAACTTTTGAGCCAGGAACAAATATAGAAGGAACTTATACCTATACTGTTGCAAGCGTTTTAGGAATTTGCCCAAATGATTCAGCAACTGTTGCCGTGACCATCACTGTGGTTCCACCGCCAACAACCGCTAATAATGCTCAGGCATTTTGTGAAATTGCAAATGCCACCATCGCCGATTTAAGCGCGACCGGAAACAACATTGTTTGGTATGATACCGAAACTTCAACAACAGCGTTAAGCACTTCAGAACCACTTGTTGACGGTGAAGATTATTGGGGAGCGCTGCCTGATCCTGCATCAGGCTGTGAAAGTGCCATCAGATTAAAAATAACGGTAACTATTGCCGTAACTCCTCCGCCAACAACGGCTGAAGTCAATCAAGTTTTTTGTGAAATTGAAAATGCGACTGTTGCAGATTTAAGCGCAAGCGGAACAGGAATACTTTGGTATGATACGGAAACTTCCGTAACGCCTTTAAGCACCTCAGACCCTTTAATAAACGGCGAAGATTATTGGGCAAGCCAAGCGGATCCAATTACAGCTTGTGAAAGCGCAACACGATTAATGGTGAATGTTTCTATCATTGTTACGCCTTTGCCAACAACAACCCAAACCACCCAAACTTTTTGTGAAATTGAGAACGCAACTGTTGCAGATTTAAGCGCAAGCGGAACAGGAATACTTTGGTATGCCACAGAAACTTCCACAACACCTTTAATTACAACTGATCCGCTGATAAATGGCACAATTTATTGGGCAACACAAACAGCACCGGCATCAAGCTGTGAAAGCGCTTCAAGATTGGCGGTAACAGTTATTATAAATACAACTCCTCCTCCAACTGCGACGCAGACCAATCAATCTTTTTGTGAAATTGAAAACCCTACGGTCGCTAATTTAAGCGCAAGCGGAACAGGAATACTTTGGTACGCATCTGAAACTTCAATAACACCTTTAACCACAACGGATTCATTAATAGACGGAACAGCTTATTGGGCTTCCCAAACTGATGCAACTTCAAACTGCGAAAGTGCGAACAGATTGGTGGTAAATGTTTCAATTATTGCACCGCCACCGCCAACAACAACTGTAACAAACCAAATTTTCTGTGAAATAAACAATCCGACCGTCGCCGATTTAAACGCTTCTGGTACCGGAATACTTTGGTATGCCACTGAAACTTCAACAACAGCATTAAACACAACAGATCCATTAGTGGACGGCTCATCTTATTGGGCTTCCCAAACCGAAGCTTCAGGTTGTGAAAGCGCCAGTAGATTGGTTGTGAATGTTACCGTTATTACGCCAGCTCCACCAATTACAATTAATCAAAATAAGACTTTTTGTGAAATTGAAAACGCCACCGTCGCTAATTTAAGCGATTCCGGAAACGTTTTGCTTTGGTACGCCAACGAAAATGACACAACTGCTTTAAATACAACAGATTTATTAATTGATGGCGAAGATTACTGGGCAACACAAACCATTTCAGGCACTGGTTGCGAAATTGCCAACAAATTAAAAGTAACGGTAAGCATTACCATAACGCCACCACCAACAACATCACAAGCCAACCAAACTTTTTGTGAAATTGATAATGCAAAAATTGCCGATTTAATTGCAACCGGAACAGGAATTCTTTGGTACGCCACGGAAACTTCCGCAACAGCTTTAAATTCAGCAGATTTATTGGTAAATGGCACATATTGGGCAACGCAAACAGCACCGGCATCAAGCTGTGAAAGTGCTTCAAGATTGGCGGTGACAGTTGTTATAAATACCACGCCTCCACCAAGCACAACAAATGTAAATCAGGCTTTTTGCATAAAAGATTATTTGCCAAACGCACCAATAATTTCCGATTTAAGCGCAAGCGGAACCAGCATACAATGGTATGCTACCGAGACTTCCGTAACGCCTTTAAATTCAGCAGACTTATTAAGTAATGCATCCTATTGGGCAACGCAAACTGATGCAACCACTGGTTGCGAAAGCGCCTCAAGATTGGTGGTTAACGTGAGTATCATCAATCCGGCGACCCCAACGACCACGGCTATTAATCAGACCTTTTGCGCAACAGATAAACCAACAATAGCAAGTTTACAAGTGAGTGGCACCTCAATTGTTTGGTATGCCGACGAAACTGCCACAACGCCATTAATCAGCACCGATTTAGTTGTAAACGGCACATCTTATTGGGCTGCGGCTTCCGATGCTTCAACAGGATGCGAAAGTGTTGCGCGTTTAATGGTAACAGTTACCATTACCGATGTTGCTCCGGCAACAATTGCCAATGTTTCACAAACTTTTTGCGAGTCAGATTTTCCGACAATTGTAAATTTGGCGGCAACAGGAAACGGCATTCTTTGGTACGCTTCGGAAACAAGCACTACACCATTGGCTAATACAAGCTTGTTAATGAACGGCACAGCTTATTGGGCAGTTCAAACAAACGCAATAACAGGATGCGAAAGTTCTGTGAGGGTTGTCGCCAATGTTACGCTTACAAGTATTGCAACGCCAACTTTAATTTCACTTGGAAACGAATTTTGTATCATCGACAAACCAACAATTGCCGATTTAAACCTGAATGTTTCCGCGAACAATGGCGGCTCAATTACTTGGTATGACGCTTTTCCTAACGGAAATCTTTTAAGTGCTTCTTCAGCATTGATTGAAGGTGAAACTTATTATGCCATAGAAACTGACGTTAATGGATGCAAAACTATTAACCCGCTTGAAGTAACCGTTTCGTTGGAAGCTTGCGATGCGTATGATGTTGTAATTTATGACGGATTTTCACCAACCGGAAACGGCGTGAATGACACGTTTAAAATAACAAATCTTCGTGAACTTTATCCGAATTTTAAAGTGGAGTTTTTTAATCGTTGGGGGAATTTAATTTATACCGCCAGTGCAGCAAAATCAGATTGGAACGGCAGATTGAATGGTAATGGGGAATTGTCGCCGGCAGGCGTTTATTACTTCGTTATTTATTTCAACAAAAACGACAGAAAACCGATTCAACGAAGATTATATTTAAGCAGATAAACAATAGTTTAAACAAATACATTTTATACTTAGAAAATGAGAAATATACTAATAACATTTATTGCACTTATGACAACCGTAGTGATGTGGTCTCAACAAGATGCACAATACACACAATATATGTACAATATGAGTGTCGTAAATCCCGCCTATACCACCGGAAATATTGGAGTTGTAAATATGGGCGCCTTGCACAGAACCCAATGGGTTGGCGCAAATGGAGCACCTAAATCATCCAATATTTTTGTGCACACGCCAATTAATGAGAAAGTTGAAATCGGATTTAGCCTAGTGAACGATAATATTGGCGATGTGGTAAAAGAAAATGACCTTTATGCCGATTTTGCCTATAAATTAGATTTCGAAGAAAATGGCAAATTATCTTTCGGTTTAAAAGCCGGAGTCACTTTTTTTGATGTCAATTTTAACGGATTCGTTTTAGAATCGGGCGACGTATTTACCGATCCTGATTTTGCCGAAAACATCAACAGATCGTTCTTTAACGTTGGCGCCGGAGTTTATTACAATACCGACAATTATTATATAGGATTGTCTATTCCCGCCTTTTTAAATGCAGAACATCTCGACAGAAATAACGGTAAATACCAAGGCACTGAACAGGCTCATACCTATTTAACTGGAGGCTATGTTTTTGAACTCAATGATTTGTTCAAATTTAAACCGGCATTTATGGCAAAAGCCGTAAAAGGAGCGCCTATTACACTAGATTTAACCGCCAATGTTTTATTCGACAATAAAATTGAATTTGGTGTTGGCTACAGATTGGAAGATGCTTTTAGCGGCATGGTAAATTTTAAAGCCACGCCTGAACTTCGAATTGGCTATGCTTACGACCATACTATTTCCAATCTTGGTCCATTTAGTTCTGGCTCACATGAAATATTTATTTTATATGATTTAGACATTTTAGGCCTTAATAAAGGTTATGATAAATCACCAAGATTCTTTTAATAAAAACGACTGTCAAAATGAAAAAAATACTACTTATACTTTTAATGCTGCCTCTTTCTATTCAACTTTCCGTAGCGCAAAATTTAAAACGCGCGAATCATTTGTTTGAAAAAAGAGCGTATTTAAATGCTGCCGAATTGTTTTTAAATGAAGAGCCTAAAACACAGGAAATTTTAGAAAAATTGGCCGACTGCTATTATTTTAACACTAAAATGAAAGAAGCTGAACTCTATTACAAAATATTGCTTCAAATTCATGAATCCAATGTTGACCCAACCTATTTATTTCGATATTCCCAAGCGCTAAAAGGCGTTAAAAATTTTACTGAAGCTGATAAATGGTATCAAAAATATTTGGAGAAAAAACAAATGGCGCCTGCTGAAAAGCAAGAAACATTGCCTTTCTTTTCTTCACTGAACAGTGAAATCAGAAAACCGTATGTTGTTGATAAAGTTTCCGTAAATACAAAATATTCCGACTTTGGGGCATCTTATTTTGGGGAAAAAGTGGTTTTTTCCTCTTCAAGAAATAAAGGAAAATTATACATTTGGAACAATCAGCCTTATCTTGATTTATTTCAGGGTGACATCGCCGACAATCAGGATTTAAAAAATGTTGTTCCTTTTGATGGAAGCATAAACACCGAAATGCATGAATCAAATGCCGTATTTACAAAAGATGGAAAAACAATGTATTTCACACGAAACAATTCCGATTCAGGCAAAAAGAAGCGTAATGAAAACAAAATATCGACCTTAAAAATTTACAAAGCGCAATTTGTAAACAATAAGTGGACAAACATTACGGAACTTCCCTTCAACAGTGATAATTATTCTGTTGAACATCCTGCGTTGAGTTCGGATGAAAAACAGCTTTATTTTGCGTCCGATATGCCCGGAACCATTGGATCTTTCGATTTATTTGTAGCGGATATCAATGCTGATGGCACTTACGGAACACCAAAAAATTTAGGTTCAAAAATAAATACGGAACATAGGGAACAATTTCCTTTTGTAAGCAGTGACAATATTTTATATTTTGCTTCTGACGGACATTTTGGAATGGGTGGATTGGATATTTTTAAAAGCGAAATTTCTGATGAAAAGTTTTTCACCCCCATAAATTTAAGCAACGTCATTAACAGCAATTTAGATGATTTTGCTTATGTGATTAATGAAACAAACGAAAAAGGTTATTTTTCTTCAAACAGAGAAGGCGGAATGGGTGATGACGATATTTACCGTTTTACCAAAGAGAAAACTTATGTGATCCATGGTTTGGTGCAGGATAAAAACAGCCTAGAAATTCTTCCGGGTTCGTTAGTGTCTTTGTTAGATGAAAATAACAATTTAATTAATGAAATGGTTGTTGGCGATGACGCTAAATATTCCTTTGATATTGAGAATAATAAATCCTATAAAATTAAGGGGACGCTTAAATTATATGTTCCTTCTGTTGTGGAATTTTCTTCAGATGCGAAAGGCGACATCAATAAAAATATTCAATTATTGATTGAATCTTATGATGATGCCGAACAAAACATTGTTACGGAGGCTGGCAAAACCCAAATTAAAATCAACCCTATTTATTTTGATTTCGACAAATGGAATATTCGTCCGGATGCCGCTTTAGAGTTAAACAATGTGGTTACCCTGATGAATAAATATTCAGGAATGCAATTGGAAATTGGTGCCCATACAGATGCAAGAGGAAGTGATGCCTACAATTTAAAATTATCATATAAACGTGCAAAATCGGTTTTGGACTATTTAACAAGCCAAGGAATTTTGGAAAAGAGATTAAAATCTGAAGGCTTTGGAGAATCTCAACCTTTAAATAATTGTGTTGAGCCAAATATGTGCACAGAAGAAGAATACAGCATTAACAGACGATGTGAATTTGTGCTTACGAACTGATGTAAACATCCAATTTATATTAAAAAAAGTCGCTATTCGCGGCTTTTTTAATTTCCCTTTCCTAATCAACCCAAAATATTTCTTTAAAAATAATAACTTCAAGCGATTCACTTAATTTTAGGTATAACTTTTGTTAACTTTACAGGAACAAATTATGTATTATGAGAAAAATTGCACTTACACTTTCGGTTATCATTTTATTTTCTTTAAACGTAAAAGCCCAACAAGTTTATCATAATTACGACGATTTATGGAAAAAAGTCATAAAATTTGAAGAAAGCAATCTACCAAAATCTGCTTTAACTGAGGTAGAAAAAATATATGCAACCGCAAAAAAAGAAAACAATGCACCGCAACTTATCAAAACATTGCTTTTTAAATCCAAATATGCTTTAATACTTGAAGAAGATGCACAACTGAACATCATCAATTCCTTCAATACAGAAATTTCAACAACCGAATTCCCGGCTAAAAATATACTGGAAAATATGCTGGCCAATTTATACTGGCAATATTATCAGCAAAACAGTTATAAATTTTACAATAGAACCACTACGGAATCTAAAGTTGACGCAGCCGATTTCAGGACTTGGGATTTACAAACCATTTTTGCTGAAATTCATTTACATTTTCAAAATTCGTTGCAAAATGAAGTATTGGAACAAAAAACAGATTTGGTCAAATTCGATGCTATTTTAGAATTGCAAAAAGATTCAAAAATATTTCGTCCGACACTTTATGATTTCTTATCGCACAATGCTTTAGATTTTTATAAATCATCCGAAACTTCCATTGCAAATCCGGTTTACAAATTTGAAATTTCTAACGAAAAGTATTTGGCGAATTTCAAAGAATTTTCAACCATCAAATTAGAAACTAAAGACAGCTTGTCCCTTCAATTCAATGCCTTAAAAATTTATCAAAAATTATCGGCATTTCACCAAAAGGAAAATAACCACAACGCTTTTATTGCCGTTGAACTTGAAAGACTTGAATTTGTAAAGCAAAATGCAACTTTCAGTGAAAAAGAAATTATTTATCTAAATTCATTAATCAGCTTAAAAAATGAATTTAAATCATCTGAAAGTTCCACTTTAATCGATTTTGAAATTGCTGCCGTTTATAACAACCTAGCGAATGATTATGTGCCTTTAACGAAAACCGAAAATCAATTTAAACGCTTAAAAGCACTTGAAATTTGCGAGGAAGCCATTGCTAAATTCCCGAATAGTTTGGGGGCGCAAAAGTGCAATTTGCTAAAACAGCAAATTCTCAACTTGTCCTTAAATATGGTGGCTGAAAAGTTTGTACCCAATTTAAAAGACAATAAAATATTGGTTTCCTATAAAAATGTACCCGAATTGTATTTCCACATTTTTAAAATCAGTGAAAAAGAAAAGGCGGAGTTTGCACTAACTTACAACGATTCAGCCAAAATAGCATTCATTAAAAAACTTGAATTAGTAACAAATTTCCAACAAAACTTAAGAACGGAAAACGATTATCAGCAGCACAGCACAGAAATTTTAATTCCGCCTTTTGCCAACGGAAATTATTTAATTTATGCATCAACTTTTGAAACCTTAAATGCCAACAGCATTTACGCCACGGCAATTGTTCAGGCAACCGATATTGCAGTCGTTGAAAACCGACAAAACAATACTAACATTTATCAATTTGTGGACAGAAATACCGGAAAACCATTGGTTGGCGCCAAAGTGAATATCAAAAATTACGATACCGGAAAATATAACACGCCCATAAATGAGAATTTTACCACCGATAACAAAGGCCAAATAAATTTCAATGCAAAAATTACTTATAGAAATGTGGTAATTACTGCCACCTATAATAAAGAAATTGCCACTTATGGCGACTATTATTTGAATGAAAACAGGGCTATAACTCCAGAAATTGAAAGCGCCAACATCAAATCTTTTTTATTTACCGACCGCAGCATTTACAGGCCAGGACAAACAGTTTTTTACAAAGGGATTTTGCTTAAAACCCTAAAAAATAAATCGGAAGTCGTAGCCAATGAATTTGTGGAAGTCACTTTGTACAACGTCAATCAGGAAATCGTAAAATCTGTTGAATTAAAAACCAATGATTATGGCTCGTTTAGCGGAGAATTTATTTTGCCAACCACTGGTTTAACAGGGATTTATTCCATTGATGTTGAAAAAGGTTCAAAAGAAAGCACGTTGTATGATTTGGCAGTTGAATTTAATTTTTCTTCCACAGAAATATTGGTGGAAGAATACAAACGCCCAAAATTTGAAGCCGCATTTAAACCAATTACAGAAACCTTTAAAATTAACGATTCCGTTACCGTAAAAGGAAGCGCTATTGCTTTTGCCGGAAGCAATATTACCGATGCCAAAGTGACGTATCGCGTGCACAGAAAAGTGCAATATCCCAAATGGTTTTATGGATATCGGCCAATTTTTCCGGGCTCAAAAGGACAGGAAATTAGCCACGGAGAAACCATTACCGATGCACAGGGAAATTTCAGCATCACTTTTAAGGCCATTCCCGACAAAAGCGTTGACGCACTAAATTTATCGATTTTTATTTATGAAGTTACTGCCGACATTACGGATATCAGCGGTGAAACGCGCAGTGCCGCCACCGAAATAAAAGTTGGTTACCACGCAATAATTGCCGAAATTAAAATTGCCGACGCAATCGACAAAAACAAAAAGGAAAACGCAGTTACCGTTGAAACCAAAAATTTGAACAATGAAATTGTTTCGGCAAAAGGAAACCTGAAAATTTACAAATTGCAGGCGCCAAAAAACGTGTTGAGAGTGCGGCCTTGGAATGCACCCGATTATCAGGAAATAAGTGAAGAAATCTTCCGGAAAAAATTTCCAAATGAAGCTTACACCAATGAAAATGAAGTTAAAAACTGGCCAAAAGGCACTTTGGTTTTTGATGAAAATTTCGACACTTCAAAAAACACCAAAATTCAGCTGAAAAATATTCAGAAATGGACATCGGGCCAATATGTTATTGAATTGGAAACCACAGATAAATTTGGACAAAAAGTCACCGATAAACAGTTATTTACTGTTTTTAGCGAAACCGAAAATCAGGTCGCAGACAGTCAGTTATTGGTGATTTCAACCGATAAAGAAAACTACAAATCAGGTGAAAAATTGGTGCTCAAAGTTGGTTCGGCTTCAAAAAACCTATTTGTCACTATCGACATAGAAAAAGACCATAAAATAATCGACACACAAATTATTCACTTAGAAAACAATTCGAAATTTGTTCAAATTCCGGTCACTTCAAAAGATTTGGGCGGATTTGCAGTTCATTACAGTTTTGCGAATTTTAATGCTTTCAAAAACGGCACCTTGCCAATTTCCGTGCCTTATGAGAAAACAGCATTGGAAATTGAAACCATAACGTTTAGAGATAAATTGCAACCGGGAGCGCAACAAACCTGGAGTTTTAAAGTAAAAGGAGCAAAAGGCGATAAAGTTGCCGCTGAATTGTTGGCAAGTATGTACGACGCTTCTTTGGATGAATTTAAAGTCCATTATTGGGAATTTAACCCAACCGAACAACCAATATATTATTCTTACAACCAAAGAAATGCCAACAACAGTTTTGGAAACAGCTATTTTAATTTTGCCAATTTACCGCAGAATTATTATGATAATCTTCAACAATTTTTCGATCAATTAAATTGGTTTGGGTTTAGTTTGAACAGCAATCAATTACTATATAAATTGAGAGGAAAAGTTAATGGCGTTAATGTAAAAGGAAATCGAGAAATTGCAGTAGAATATGATGAAGCAGTGGTTGCAGATGAAAGTGAGTTACGAGAAGTTGTCATCGCTGGTTATGGAAAACAAGCTGCACCCAAAAAGGAGGAAAATCTTGAAAAACTGGATCCTTCTTCCATAAAAATTCGGAAAAATTTTCAAGAAACCGCTTTTTTCTATCCGCATTTAACAACAGACAAAGACGGTAACGTGAGTTTTAATTTCACCATTCCTGAGGCTTTGACACGCTGGAAATTGCAATTATTGGCGCATACCGCAGCATTGGCTACCGCAACAAAAATATTGACAACCGTAACCCAAAAAGAGCTGATGGTTTTGCCAAATCCGCCACGATTTTTACGGGAAGGCGACACCATTGTTTTTTCAAGCAAAATAGCAAATTTAACGGATAAATTACAAAATGGCATTGCCGTTTTGGAATTGACCGATGCCATTTCGGGAAAACAAATTAATGACTTATTGGGAAATATTTCATCCAAACAAAATTTCAAAGTTGAGGCAAAGGGAAACACGCAAGCAAGCTGGAAGCTAATAATTCCCAACGGAGTTCAAGCCGTACAATACAAAATCACTGCAAATTCAAATGATTTTAGCGATGGTGAACAAAATGTAATGCCGGTATTGTCTAACAGACTATTGGTGACCGAAACCTTGCCAATGTGGGTTCGCAGCAACCAAACCAAAACATTCACTTTAGATAAGTTGGCTTCGGCTACGCTCAGCAACCGTTCGGCTACGCTAAAAAATCATCCTTCGACTACGCTCAGGAGCCATCCTTCGACTACGCTCAGGAACCATCCTTCGACTACGCTCAGGAACCATAAATTAACGTTGGAAATCACTTCGAATCCGGCTTGGTATGCGGTGCAAAGTTTGCCTTATTTGATGGAATATCCTTATGAATGTTCTGAACAAACATTTTCACGTTATTATGCGAATTCGTTGGCCAGCCATATTTTAAATTCAAATCCGCGCATCCAGGAAGTCTTCAATCAGTGGAAATCGAGCGACGCGCTGATTTCAAATTTGGAGAAAAATGAGGAACTAAAATCCGTTATTATCCAAGAAACGCCTTGGTTGCGAGATGCGCAAAGTGAAACCGAGCAGAAAAAACGAATTGCGCTGCTGTTCGATTTAAATAAAATGACCAACGACCAGCAAGCTGCCATCAATAAATTAAAAGAAATGCAGTTCAGCAATGGAGGTTTTCCTTGGTTTAAAGGAAGTGCTTATCCAAATCGTTTTATCACGCAACACATTGCGGCCGGGTTTGGGCATTTGAAACAATTGAATGTTGCTGTCAAAGAAAAAGCTGCTTCTGAAGTAATTTCAAAAGCCGTAAACTTTTTGGATGAAGAAATTTTGGACGATTACAACAAACTTTTATCGGAAGCCAAAAAACTAAGAGCGCAAGAAAAATCCAAAGAAAAAGGGCTAAAAGCGGAAGCAGATTATTTGGCCAAAAATCATTTGGGACAAATTCAACTGCATTATTTGTATATGCGCAGTTTTTATGGCGACCTCAAAATAGCCAGCAAAGCACAAACCGCAATTGATTATTACACAAAACAATCGACCAAATATTGGAAGGAAAACAATTTATATTCCAAAGGAATGATTGCTTTAATTCAGCACAGAAACCAAAATAAAACGGTGGCTTCAGCCATTTTAAAATCGCTGAAAGAAAATAGTATTACAAGCGAAGAATTGGGAATGTATTGGAAAGAAAACACCGCAAGCTATTTTTGGCACCAAGCGCCCATCGAAACACAGGCTTTGTTGATTGAAGCTTTTTCTGAAATTGAAAATAACACCGCAACGGTTGATGAATTGAAAGTTTGGTTATTGAAAAACAAGCAAACAAACAGCTGGAAAACCACAAAAGCAACCACCGAAGCCGTTTATGCTTTATTGTTGCAAGGAAGTGATTGGCTTGCCATAAACGAATCTGTGGAAGTTACCGTAGGAAATCAAAAAATTGAACCATTAAAAGAAGATGTTAAAATTGAAGCAGGAACTGGCTATTTCAAAACTTCTTGGAACGGAAATGAAATCACGCCAAAGATGGGCGAAGTCACCATTTCCAAAAAAGGTGAAGGCATTGCTTGGGGCGGATTGTATTGGCAATATTTTGAGGATTTAGATAAAATAACTTCCGCAGAAACGCCGCTTAAACTGCATAAAAAGTTGTTTTTGAAAACAAATTCCGATAAAGGCAAATTGTTGACTGAAATCGCCCAAAACAGCAAGTTAAAAGTGGGCGATTTAATTACTGTGAGAATTGAATTAAAAGTGGACAGACCCATGGAATTTGTATTTATGAAAGATATGCGCGCCAGCGGTTTGGAACCAATAAATATTTTATCGACCTACAAATGGCAGGACGGATTGGGTTATTACGAAAGCACCAAAGACGCATCCACAAATTTCTTTTTTGAGAATTTGCCAAAAGGCGTTTATGTTTTTGAATATGATTTGAGGGTAAACAATGCAGGAAATTTCAGCAACGGAATTACGAACATTCAAAGTATGTATGCGCCAGAATTTAGCAGCCATAGTGAAGGAGTTCGGATAAAGGTAAATTAATGAATGTTATTTTTTTGGAGGATATTTACTCAATAATTTTTGAAATGCTTCGGCTAAAAGCTGTTCTTTTTCAATAATGGTAATGTTGGTTTGAAAATTTCCTTCATAATAACCTCGCCAAATCAAGTTATCAGTTTTTGCATCAACAAAATCAACAGTAAATTGGTTTGTCAGTGCATAACCATTAATTGGTACTTGCCCGCCAATATTTATTCCTGAATGTCTTCCATAATTACCAAAACCAATGCCAACTGAATTTCTTGGTGCCTCAAACTGATTTAATTTAACATCAACCAAAATTGCTGGATCATCACTCAGTTCAAAACTTTTTTCAACAATTGATTTTTCCAATTGCGCAAGAACCCGCTTCGCTTCTATCTCATTTATATTTAATAGAATGTCATCGTAAAACTGAAATGTTTTGTATTGGCTAAAATCAGCTTGATTATCGTAATCATATAGAATTTTAGGAGTAGCGCATCCTAAAAAAACAACCAACACAATTAGCTTAATATGTTTCATGCTTTTATTATTAAAATAATGGTAAATTCTTCAATAAAATTAAGAATAATTCTGTTTTAATCAGCTATTTAAAATAGTATCTTTGAAAAAAATTAAAAATCATGAATTTAAATCTGGTTCCTAACATAAAACATACGGACAGTAATAACTTCTTTTTGCTGGCTGGCCCTTGTGCTATTGAAGGTGAAGAAATGGCTTTGAAAATTGCCGAACACATTTTAAAAGTGACCGATAAATTGGAGATTCCATTTGTTTTTAAAGGAAGTTTTAAAAAAGCAAACAGATCTAGAATTGACAGTTTTAGTGGCATTGGAGATGAAAAAGCATTAAAAATATTGAAAAAAGTATCCGATACTTTCAACATCCCAACAGTTACCGACATTCACGAAGTTACAGATGCTGCGATGGCGGCTGAATATGTTGATGTGTTGCAAATTCCCGCTTTTTTGGTTCGCCAAACCGATTTGGTGGTGGCAGCGGCAAAAACAGGCAAAGTTATCAATCTGAAAAAAGGACAGTTTATGAGTCCGGGTGCCATGAAACACGCTGTGCAAAAGGTAAAAGACAGCGGTAACGAAAAAGTTTGGATTACCGATAGGGGAACGATGTTCGGATACCAAGATATGATTGTAGATTTTAGGGGAATTCCGGAAATGCAACAGTTTGCGCCAACGATTTTGGACATTACGCATTCTTTGCAACAGCCAAATCAAAGCAGTGGCGTTACCGGCGGAAAACCGGAATTGATTGAAACCATTGCCAGAGCCGGAATTGCAGTTGGCGTTGACGGATTATTTTTAGAAACCCATTTTGATCCCGCTAATGCAAAAAGTGATGGCGCCAATATGCTGCATTTAGACTATTTAGAAAATTTATTGAGTCATTTGGTTGCCATTAGAAAAACGATTAATGGATTTTAGTTATGAGCAGTTGAAAGGTTGAATGTTGAATGTTGAATGTTGAATGTTGAATGTTGAATGTTGAATGTTGAATGTTGAAAAAGCTTACCTATATTTTATAAAAAACCAACAAAATTTAAATTTTGTTGGTTTTTTTAGTTTTTCAAAATAGCACTATCCGCATTTGGTATGACCGCAATTTTTACATTTCAAACAACCTTCTTCATAAATTAATCCGTCGGGATCTCCACATTCCGGGCATTTTTTATCAACTGCTTGCGTGCCGTCTGCCACAAATTGTTTCAATGCACGGGCAATTCCGTTTTTCCAAGTATTGATATTTTCGTCATACATGTTTAAATTATTGATTAAATCAACTGCGTAAGGAATTGGCATTCCATGGCGCAAAACACCGGAAATTAATTTGGCATAATTCCAATATTCTTTGTCAAAAGTACGTGAAAGTCCTTCAAAAGTAACTTTGTAACCGTCTTTGTCCAAAAATTGAAAATCATAACGCGATTCCCCATTTTTATCCCTGTTTTTTATGACCCAACCTTCTTCCAGCCAAGCGGGCAAAATAAAAGCGTCTTCAATTTTTCCTGTAAATATTTCATAAGGTCTGTTATTTATCAAACCGACAACGGCCACCCATTTTTCATAATCGTTTTGGAATCGCACAACTTTTGCCGCAATTTTTTTAGGGCGTTTTGGAAAAACGGTTTCTGCATAGCAGTCTGCCTTTTTTTCTGCTTTTTTAGTGTCATTTGCGATTAAAATACCGCTTCGTGAACCATCTCTGTAAACAGTAATTCCCTTTAATCCTTTTCGCCAAGATTCAATATAAATATCGCCAACCAAATCTACTGGGACATCTGTGGCCAAATTTATGGTTGAACTGATGGAATGCGTGGTGTATTTTTGAACCAACGACTGCATTTCAATCCTTTTTTTCCAATCAATTTCTGGCGCTGTTGCACCACTATACGGACTTTCTTTAATATCTGTTTTTCCTGTAACTTCCATCCATTGTTTTAATTTTGGATGATAAACTTCAAACTCCTCAAAAGAATCGCCCATATCATCAATGTATGCAACTTTGGCATTTGTATCGTCTTGATTTACTTTTCTTCTTCGTTTGTACGACAATAAATACACCGGTTCAATACCCGATGATGTTTGTGCCAACATACTTAAACTTCCCGTTGGCGCCACGGTGCTGATAGAGATATTTCTTCTTCCGTATTTCATCATTCGTTTATAAACATCCGGAAATTCCTTTTCCATCATTTGCACAAACTCCGAAAATTTTTCTATTTCAGGGCTAAATGCCTCAAATTTGCCTCGGGTAATTGCCATATCAATACTGCTGTCGAACTCACCCCGCAGTTTGGTTTTCATAATCTCGTCAACAACGGCAATCGCTTCATCAGTATCAAACTTTTTGCCCAAAGCCGCCATAGCATCGGCCAAAGCTGTAAATCCTAATCCGGTTCTTCTGCCCTTTTTACCTGTTTTATATAATAATTTCCAAGTATTTATCTCAACCTGTTTAATTTCATCAGGCTCTTTATCGTGCATTATTTTATTGAAAATTTTATTCACGGCTTCCAATTCCAAATCCACCAAATCATCCATTAAACGTTGTGATTCATACACAACTTCATAAAATTTCTTAAAATCGAAAGTGGCCTTTTCCGTAAACGGATCTTTAACAAAACTATATAAATTAATGGCAATTAAACGACAGCTGTCCCCGCCTTGCATCGCGATTTCTGAACAAGGATTTGTGGAACTGTTTTTAAATCCGGGATAAATGGAAGACGTTGAATAATAATGTTGACGGTCCCAAAATATCAAGCCTGGTTCAGCTGTGTTATGGGCGCAAGTTATTATAGTATCCCAAAGCGATCTTGCTTTAATTACCTTTTTATAGGTTGGTGTTTTGCTGTCAATTGGCCAGCGCAGGGTAAAATCGTCATCATTTACCACCGCCACCATAAATTCATCGGACAAGCGAATTGAAATATTTCCCTTTTCAGGAGTGAATTTTATGGCATTGGCCAACAGATTCCTGAAAACCGTTGAGAATTTCACAATTTCCACTTACAGATTGGATTACAACTTTTACTGTTGCCGGTATAGAAATTAATAAATTTCTCTTACTGAAAATCGATAAGCAAGATCCTTCCAATCGATCCTCGAAATCACTACTCTGTGAATATCGGATTTCACTATCTTCACGATCCCAAGAGCGTATATAAACGTTCTTCCAACTGGTTATGCGAACCTCATCAATTCCGCGAAAATTCTTTTTTTCCATTAAATCACTCCACTGTAATTAAATTCTAAATATAGTCTAACATTAAATTTAGTTTTGTCAATACATTTATCAATTTTATTTATATGTATTTAAATATTATTTATTTTGCCAAATCGTTGTGATCTTTTTTTTTAATAGATCGGTTGTTTTTATATTAAGTCACATGAAGTGAATCACCGCTAGGCTAAAGACCAAGCGGCTTCTTCCGACTTCAACGAGGGTTGCCA
>PHDE01000106.1 GCA_002842505.1 Bacteroidetes bacterium HGW-Bacteroidetes-3
TCTCAAGAGGGGAGTTAAACGCGGAGTGTTGGGAGCGATTGAGTTTTTTATTACTGAGTTTGAAGAACACACCCCCAGCCCCTCTCAAGAGGGGAGTTAGGGATGGTTCAAAATTAAAATTATAGCTAAAAATACTAATTTATTAAGGTAAATACGTTCAAAGATTTTTAATGAAAATAATCATCACTCAAAAATTCAATTTTTAGAGGGAAGCGCAATCAAATTCCCCTCTGGAGAAGCCTGTCCCGTTTTTAGAACGGGAGGGTTAGGGGTGTGTAAAACTGGAAACATCAAATAAAGCAACAATTAATATTCCCCTCCTGAGAAGCCTGTCCCGTTTTTAGAACGGGAGGGTTAGGGGTGTGTTTTTGAAGAGAATATAAAAATATGAAAAATCCTTACATCCAAATAGCCAACAGAAAAATAGATCCCGATTACCCACCTTTGGTGATTGCCGAACTGGGAATCAACCACGAAGGTTCTTTGAAAGTGGCAAAAGAAATGACAGATGCCGCCCACAGGGCCGGGGTTGAAGTGATAAAACACCAAACTCACATTGTGGAAGACGAAATGAGCGGCGCGGCAAAAAAAGTAATTCCGGGCAATGCAACCGTTTCCATATATGAAATTATGGAACGTTGTGCACTCAATGAAAAAGATGAACTGGCGCTAAAAAACTATGTGGAAAGCAAAGGAATGATTTTTATTTCCACCCCTTTTTCAAGAGCTGCTGCCAACAGATTACAAAAAATGAACGTGCCTGCCTATAAAATTGGGTCGGGGGAATGTAACAATTATCCGTTATTGGAACATATTGCTACATTTGGCAAACCGGTTATTTTAAGCACTGGCATGAATACCATTGAAAGCATAAAAAAAGCAGTGGCAATTTTTGACAAACACAAGGTACCGGTAGCCTTATTGCACACCACCAATTTGTATCCAACACCAAGTCATTTGGTGCGTTTGGGTGCTATGACGGCCATGCATTTGGCTTTCCCTGATAAAGTATTCGGTTTGAGCGACCATACTATTAACAACAACGCATGTTTGGGGGCGGTTGCTTTGGGAGCCAACATTTTGGAACGCCATTTTACAGACCGTATGAATCGAACCGGACCTGATATTGTGTGCAGTATGGATGAACGGGCCGCAAAAGAATTAATTGTAGGAAGTAAAGAAATCTGGCAAATGCGGGGAGGAACTAAAGAGCCGGCCAAAGAAGAGCAGGTCACCATCGATTTTGCTTTTGCCACCGTGTGTGCCATCGCGCCAATTAAAAAAGGAGACCTCTTCACCAAAGAAAATATCTGGGTAAAACGCCCGGGAACAGGAGAAATTTTAGCGGAACATTTTAATGAGTTACTGGGTAAAGTTGCTTTAAGGGATATTGAAAATGACGAACAGGTAAGCTGGAGGGATGTTGTTTAGTTCTCAATACTCTAAACAATCGACACTTAGAGTTCGCAGCGTATCGAGAGGGAGAATCACTATGAGTACAACAAAATTCGTCTCTTCGAGTGATTTTGGTCTGAAAAAATGTAACTGATAAAATTGAATTATATTAACCAAAATTTTATCGAGAAGTGAGACTATCATACGTATATATCCTAAAATGCTCCGATAATACTTATTACACAGGCGTAACCAGTAATTTGGATGGCAGAATGAACAAACATCATTCAGGTTATTACCCAAATTGTTACACCGCAAAAAGAAGACCCTTAGAATTGGCATTTTATGCAGAGTTCACAGATATTAATATAGCCATTGAAAAAGAGAAACAAATAAAAAATTGGTCAAATGGAAAAAAAGAAGCCTTAATTAATGGAGATTTTGATAAATTGCAATGGTTATCTGAGTGCAGAAATTCAAGGCATCACAAATACGACCCAAATAAAAATGAGGACATTGATTGACAATGTGTGTCTCGACTGCGCTCGACATGACGGATTGTAATAAATAATGTTAAATAGTGCGTCACTTCGAGCGCAGTCGAGAAGCGAGAAGCATTAAGTTGAAGTAATAAGTAAAACCAATAAATGAAAAAAATCCTATTCCTAACCGGCACCCGTGCCGATTTTGGCAAAATAAAATCGTTGATTCAAATCCTTGAAAGCCATCAGGAATTTGAAGTCTATGTATTTGTGACCGGGATGCATTTGCAGGAGGAATACGGCTATACCTTAATTGAAATAGACCGTTGCGGATTTAAAAATGTGCACACCTTTGAGAACCACACGCACGAAACCACGATGGATTTAACTTTGGCAAAAACTATTGAAGGGCTCTCGGCCTATGTGAAAGAAGTAAATCCCGATATGATAGTGGTACATGGAGACCGAGTGGAAACATTGGCTGGGGCTATTGTGGGTTCACTCAACAATATTTTGGTGGCCCATATTGAAGGCGGTGAATTGTCGGGCACTGTCGATGAATTGATTCGGCATAGTGTAAGCAAATTAAGCCACATTCATTTTGTTTCAAATGGGGAAGCAAAAAAACGCTTAAGGCAAATGGGAGAAATAAAAACGTCTATTTATAGGATTGGTTCACCAGATATTGACATTATGTTTTCAAATGAGTTACCAAGCCTGGAAGTGGTTAAAAAATATTATGAAATTCCTTTTGATTCCTATGCCATTGTGATGTTTCATCCTGTGACCACTGAGGCCACAATGATGCAAAAACAGGTAACCGATTTTGTGGCTGCCATACTGGAAGATACCCACAATTATGTAGTGATATATCCCAACAACGATTTAGGAAGCCAATGTATTATTGAAGCCTACAAATCCTTAACAAACAACCAACGATTTAGAATATTTCCGTCCTTACGTTTCGAATATTTTTTAACCTTGCTTAAAAATACCCAGTTTATGATTGGAAACAGCAGCGCAGGCATTCGGGAAGCGCCCTATTATGGCATTCCTATTATCAATATAGGAACTAGGCAGCAAAACAGGGCAATTCACGCGGACATTATTAACGTAGATTATGATAGCAAAAGCATAAGTGCAGCTTTACAAAATATAGACCAGCACCAAATCAATAAAACAACAACTGATTTTGGCGAAGGAAATAGTGCCGAATTGTTTTTGGAAACAATGTTAAACCAAGATCTTTGGGAAATCAACCATCAAAAACAGTTTAGGGAACTATGAATATATTGAACTTTATCATTGAAAATGGTTAACCGCAATCTAAATGAGACTTGATAAACAGTTCTCCTCGCTGGGGCTTGTTTTATTGGATAATTATTTTTCTAAAAACAGGTCGTCCAGATGGGACTAAACTAGCTCCGTAGGAGCTAAATATTTTAGAAAATCATCATATTTTATGGTTAAAGCCCCATCGGGGCGACCTGTTTGTAAAATTTATTCAGACAAGAATGATTTGAATTCATTGTTGCCCGTTAAAAATAAAAATAATTTTCTAATTGTTTATTATAATAAACAATATTTGTATAAATTTGTATCTCAGACTATACAAAATGGAAAGCCTATTTGAAAAATACCGACAAAAATTACACGTAACCAACACCACTTTTGTGCGTGGCTTGATGGGCGAAATTAACTGGAATTCAAGGCTAATAGGTATTAAGGGTGCCCGCGGAATTGGAAAAACCACCTTGCTGTTACAGTATATCAAGTTAAATTTAAGTCACGAAACGGAAAATACCTTATATGTAACTTTAGACAATATTTGGTTCAGTAACCATTCCTTAATTGACTTGGTTGATTATTTTGTGAAAAGGGGCGGCAAATACCTTTTTTTGGATGAGGTGCATAAATACCCAAACTGGTCACAGGAACTTAAAAATATTTATGATGATTTTCCAACGCTCAAGGTGGTATTTACAGGATCCTCCTTATTGGAAATATTAAACGCCAGAGCCGATTTAAGCAGAAGGGCAAGTGTTTATCAGATGCAAGGTCTTTCTTTTCGGGAGTATTTGAGTATTGAAACTGGGATACATTTAGAAAAGCATTCCCTAAATGGCATTCTGGAAAATCATCTTCAAATTGCCGAGGTCATTGGCTCAAAATTAAAACCGCTTCATTATTTTGAAAACTATTTAAAAACAGGCTATTATCCTTTTTATAAAGAGAACCCCGATTGGTATTTTACAAGCCTCCATGAAATTATTAATTTAATGCTTGAAATTGAGCTTCCGCAGCTTCGCGGGGTAGATTTGGCGTATATTCACAAAATAAAACAACTGTTGCTCATTATTTCAGAATCGGTGCCATTTGTGCCAAATGTGAGTAAATTAAGTGAAAAAATAGGGATAAACAGAACCACATTGCTTTTATACTTGCATTATTTGGAAGAAATTGGGCTCACCTTAAACCTATTTAAAGAATCTGGCGGAATGAGCAAATTGCAAAAACCAGACAAGATATTTTTGGAAAACACCAATTTAATGCTGGCATTATCGCCAAAATTTGCCAATGTAGGCAATATGAGGGAAACTTTTTTTGCCAATCAATTGAGCTATAAACATAAAATAAGTTACGCTGCACAGGGTGATTTTTTGATAGATGGAACCACTGTTTTTGAGATAGGCGGCAAAAATAAGAACACAAAACAACTAAAAAATTTGGACAATGCCTTTGTGGCTGCAGACAATTTGGAGTTTGGATTTAACAATACCGTACCCTTGTGGTTATTTGGTTTTTTGTATTAACAGGAAATAAAAGTAAATGAAAAAACTAGGCATAGTCATCACAGACGGGGTAGGATTCAGGAATTTTATGCTGAGTAATTTTATGGACGAAGTATCACAACAATTTGATGCCGTAATCATCTATTCCGGGTTGCCCAAGAGTGCCTATCAAAATAAATTGCCTTCAAATATTGAAATTAAGGAATTGGAGGTATTCAAAGAATCAAAACTCACATGGTTTTTTAGAAAATGGAAGGAAGTGGCGCATTTGCAAAAATACCAATCTTTTTACGGTATGAATGATAATCTGGTTACAGGCTATCCCAAAAACAATTCTGTAAGATCAATTTTGGTAAAGGGAATCTATTTTTTTACCCATTTTATCCATTCGGATGCAAGTATTTCCATTGCCGAAAAATTGCAATTTTTATCTTTTTCCAAAAATAAAGTTACTCAATCCTATTTAAAATTGCTAAAAGAAGACCAGCCTACGCATGTGTTTTTTACCCACCAGCGTCCGCCGTTTTTAGCACCTTTTCTGTATGCGGCAAAACAATTGAAACTGCAAACAAGCACCTTTATTTTCAGTTGGGACAACCTGGCTTCCAAAGGCCGTATGTTGGGAACCTTTGATCATTTTTTAGTATGGAGTGAATTGATGAAAGCTGAATTGTTATATTTTTATCCGAGTGTGAAGGAAGATAATGTAAAAGTGGTTGGCACGCCTCAATTTGAGCCTTATGTGATACCAAAATATGAAACAACAAAGGACGATTTTTTGAAGAAATTTCAATTAGAAACTAATAAAAAAGTTGTATGTTACAGCTGTGCCGATGTGTCTATTGGGAAAAATGATCCTGTCGTGATTGCCGCCATAACCAATGCTATAAGAAGTAAGGCCATTAAAAGTGAGGTGCAATTGTTGGTGAGAACTTCCCCTGCCGAAGATGATGCCAGGTTTAAATCAATAAGAGAAGAGTTTCCCGAAATTGTTTGGAATGTGCCAAAATGGACCTTAACTCGCGAAAATCATGCAGAAAGCTGGTCGCAACGCGTACCCAATGAAGAAGATATCAAAGATTTGCGCGCAATTTTGGAATATGCCGATTTAAATGTTAATATGTGTTCTACGATGAGTCTCGATTTTATGTTGTTCGACAAACCGGTAATCAATACTGTCTTTGGAAATGAAACCAATGGACTTTACAATGACCAGCGTTTTTTAAATTATGACCATTATAAAAAAGTAGTCGAAAGTGGCGCGGTAACCATCGCTAAAAATGAAAGGGAATTAATTGACCAAATTAACGAGTCATTGGCAAACCCAACACAAAGAACCAAGCAAAGAAAAGCAATGATTGACCTACAAATTAGCAAGGAGTTAGTGGGGACAAGCAAACGAATCGCTGAAACATTGAGACAATGGAGCTAAGAAAAAGGAAAATAGCGGTACTCTGTGAAATAAAACATATAAAATGACAGAAACCAATCGCATAGAATTTAAACAAGAATTCATAAGAATTTTTAAGGATTTAGATATGGTAGAGCAATTGGGCTCTGGCGTACCAAGAATTTTAGAATATTATGATAAAGCCTGTTTCAAATTCTCTGAAAATTTTCTACGTATGACTTTTCTAATTGAAAAAGAGGATGATACTATTTCAGGTGGTCAAATAGGTGGTGCAATGGGTGGTGCAATGGGTGGTGCAATAGGTGGTACAATAGAAATTGGAGGTCAAATTTTGGAATTAACCCAAAGACAAAACGAAGTATTAGATGTTCTAAAACAGGATAGTAAAATTAGTTATCGAACTATTGCTAAACAATTAAAAATTAATAAATCGGCTGTTTTAAAGCACATTGAAATATTAAAAGAAAAAGGATATATAGAGCGTATAGGAGGCACAAGAGGATTTTGGAAAATAAAAATGGATAGCAATAATGACTAAGCCAAAGAAAATAGCAGTACTCTGCAATTACGAATTGCTGCCGGAAAGAGTAGGCGGGATGGACTATTTTTTTTGGCAGTTCAATCAAAAATGCAAGTCAACTAATATTGATGTAGACTGGTTTTTTCCAAATGGTGCAAACCACGGTGCCTATAAATCAATGACGATTAAATACGACCCTAGCAAAAGCATAGAAGGTTTGTTTTTAGAAAATTTAAGCCAAACGGATAATCATTATACCCACATCATCACCCATTTTTTAGAATTATGCACCCCGTTTTTTCAGCAAGTAAAGCAAGTCTCAAAAGCAAAAATAATCGGGGTCGATCACAATCCGCGTCCCTTGGAAGGCTATCCTGTAGCCAAGAGACTAAAAAAAAGAATCAAAGGGTTGATTTTTAGCAGGTATATTGATTTGTTTGTAGGCGTTTCTGAATACACCATTAACGAACTACTAAAAGATTTCGGAAATCACCTCAAGCCCAAAACGAAAGTGATTTACAATGGCATAAATACCCTTGAAATTGAAGCGAGAACGACAAGATCAATAGTTAAACCAACATTTTTGGTCGCTTCTCATCTAAGATTTTCAAAAGGAATCCAGGATTTAATTCAGGCGGTGGCCTTATTACCGGGGTCTATAAAAAAAGAAATCAAAATTGATATTTTTGGAGATGGTCCCTACAAAATGCAATTATTATCTTTGGTAAAAGAGTTGAAACTCGAACACTGTTTTGATTTTAAAGGAAGCAGTGCGCAACTCAAATCCTTGTATTGTCTGTATGATTATATGCTGCAGCCTACGTATATGGAATGTTTCAGTTTGTCCATTCTGGAAAGTTTGGCGGCAAATGTTCCCGTAATCACCACCAACGTTGGGGGCAATGAAGAAGCGATCACAAACAATGACAACGGCTTTATTTTTGAAGCCAGGAATATTCCACAATTGACAAATTTATTGCAGGATGTTTATTTGGGCAACAAAAAAATTACTGCCGATACCCGTAAATTAATTGAAGATCATTTTACCATCGATAAAATGGTTGTCAATTATTTAAAATTACTATCATGAAAATAGCCTTCTTAACTCCCGAATACCCCCATGCCAACACCGGTAACTCAGGCGGCATTGGAACCAGCATCAAAAATCTGGCCCAGGGATTGTTGGCGCAAGGTTGTGCGGTCAGGATTTTGGTGTACGGACAAAAAGAAGATGCTGTATTTGAGGATGATGGGATTGTGGTACAGCAAATAAAAAATATAAAATTAAAAGGCCTTTCATGGTGGTTGACCCGTAAAAAACTGGAGCGCATCATCAATGTATTGTATGCCAATAATGAAATTGATTTGGTGGAAGCACCTGATTGGACAGGCATCACGTCCTTCATAAAACCAAAACAATGCCCGGTTGTCATAAGACTAAACGGTTCAGATACCTATTTTTGCCATTTGGACCAGCGTCCCGTAAAATGGATCAATAAATTTCACGAAAAAAAGGCCTTACAAAATGCCAACGGACTCATATCCGTCAGCCAGTTTACCGCAGACCTAACCAACCAGTTATTTGGTCTTAAGAAAAATTTTACAATTATCCCAAATGCTATAGACATGAGTTTGTTTGATAATACCGTAATACAGACAAACATTCCCCCTTCGGGGGTTAGGGGGCTTTTATACTTCGGCACCCTAATCCGCAAAAAAGGCCTGTTAGAACTCCCATTAATTTTCAATCAAGTGGTGGAACAATACCCATCAGCCCAACTACTATTGGTGGGGCGCGATGCCAATGATATCATTTCCGGAAATGCATCCACCTGGGCCATGATGCAAGAATTGTTTAGCCCAAAAGCATTGGCTAAGGTGACTTATTTAGGCGGCGTAGCTTATGGGGATATAAAAAAACACATTGAACAGGCCACCTTATGTGTATTCCCTACTTATGCAGAGGCCTTGCCTGTATCATGGTTGGAAGCCATGGCCCTGCAAAAACCCATAGTGGCATCCAATATTGGATGGGCAAATGAAATGATAGTTGACGGTGTGGAAGGATTTCTGGTAAACCCAAAAGACCATACAATCTATGCAAGTAAAATTGTGGAATTATTGGAAAATCCCGAATTGCAAAAACAATTTGGCATTGCAGCAAGAAAAAAGGTTGAGCAGAAATTTAGTATGGAGGTAGTGGCAAAAAAGAGTTTGGTATTTTATGAATCCTTAAAAGAAAAAATTTGATTGTAGTTTACCATCATAAAAATAAAGTGGTTGACATTAGCAATGTCGATTTGGATACTATTAATAAAGCGAATACCTTATCGATAGTTGAATTTTTGTTTGCATTGGCCAAAGACCATCCTGAGGAAATTTTGGTATGGTGCCATATTCGTTTAAAAGAGCAGTTAAATACTTCCGAAATTGCGGAATTATTTCATCACAAAAGGTTGTTATTTTCTTACAATCCATGCGTTACTCATTTTATAGACAAAAGAATTGGATATGTGGAAGAATCTCCTTTTATTAAGGTGAATAAAAAGGGTACCTATCCCACCTGGCAAATGAGCGGTATGGTTGGAGGGATCTATGGGTCAACCTTATTGGTTTTAAAAAATGTTGTGATTCACGACAAAGATTTCGACTATTTTTTATGTTCCTTGGCAAAGTTAGGGATGCCAAAAGGACTGCTGTGTTATTCCGAACCTAAACTTTTAAAATATTCTGGAAAAGAATTTGAGTTACCAAAATCCAATAGGTTTACGCTGTTTCGTTTTGTGAAACAGCACTATAAAACCCGTTGGGTGTTTTTATTGGGGCTGAATTTAATGCTCTATGAAAGAAAATTTTCGATTTTGCCAATGTTGTTTTCGTTGTTTTACAGGAATAGAAATAATAACAATGTAAATCTGGATTGCATAAAAATTGAATCTTTAAAGAAAGTAGTTAATAAGGCAACCATTGATGTGATTGTTCCAACAATTGGAAGGAAAACTTATTTGTATGACTTTTTGTGCGATTTACGCAATCAGGTGCACTTGCCTGCAACAGTAATTATAGTGGAACAAAATCCAGATGATGAAAGTGAATCTGAATTAGATTATTTAGACAATGAGGTTTGGCCATTTGTCATAAAACACACCTTTACCCACCAAGCTGGCGCTTGCAATGCGCGGAATGTGGCATTAGGGCAAGTTAGTAACGAATGGGTATTTTTAGCGGATGATGATATCAGAATTGAAGTTAATTTCCTCAAAAAAGCATTGGAAGGCATAAATAAATTTGGGGTAAAAGCAGTCTCATTGAGTTGCTTGCAAAAAGGCGAAAAACAGGTTTACTCCAATGTTTTTCAATGGGGAAGTTTCGGCTCAGGTTGCAGTATGGTATTTGCCGAGAGCCTAAAGCAATGTAAATTTAACATGGGATATGAATTTGGCTTTGGGGAAGATGGTGATTTTGGAAGGCAATTGCGAAATCATGGCGTAGATGTGTTATATTTTCCAGAGCCTGAAATACTGCATTTAAAAGCGCCGATGGGTGGTTTTAGGACAAAACCAATTTTGGCTTGGCATAGTGACCCCGTTCAGCCAAAACCATCACCAACCGTGATGTTATATCAAATTTTACATCAAACCAAAGAACAAATTTCAGGCTATAAAACCATCTTGTTTTTTAAATATTACAAGCATCAAAAGATTAAAAATCCAGTTAAATATTATATTAATTTTCAAAAGCAATGGAAAAGAAGTGTTTTTTGGGCCAATGAATTAAATAAAAAGGAATAATTGTTTTCATATGAAATTTAGTCTCATCATCTGCACCTTTATGCGTCCAAAACCACTGCTGAAATTATTGCAGTCGGTGAAGGAACAAACCCTGTATCCCAATGAAATCATCATTGTGGATGCTTCTGTAAACCAGGATACAAAAGAAATGTTGGAACGGAATGCATTTGAAAACCTGCACTATTTTTTGATTTCCGAAGAGGACAGGGGATTAACCAGACAGCGGAATTATGGCATTGCAAGGGTGGGAAAGGAAATGGACATCGTTTGTTTTTTGGATGACGATACGGTGCTGGATCCCGATTATTTTGAACAATTGCTTAAAACGTTTGAAATTCATCCGGAAGCGTTGGGGGTTGGAGGGTACATTTCCAATGAAACGCCTTGGGAAAAAGTAATTGAACATGAGGTGGTTAAAATCAATGAATTCAGCTATGATGGATGGAAACGCAAAGACGGAAGCCGATTTATCTTGCGTAAAAAATTGGGGCTAGACAGTGATTGTCCGCCCGGATTTTCACCATTATTTTCTCATGGAAGAAGCGTGGGTTTCTTGCCGCCTTCTGGTAAAATATATGAGGTGGAGCAGGTGATGGGAGGAGCCTCTGCTTTTAAAAAGTCCGTTTTCGACACATTTAAATTCTCAACCTATTTTGAAGGTTACGGCTTATACGAAGATGCCGATTTTTCCTTGCGCGTGGCAAAAACCGGAAAATTATATGTGAATACGGCTGCACAATTGAGCCACTTTCACAATCCATCCGGCAGGCCCAACAAATACCAATACGGCAAAATGGTGGTGCGTAACGGCTATTACGTATGGCGGGTTAAAAATCCGAACCCCAACTTCAAAGCCAAACTAAAATGGCATGCAATTACTTTGCTTTTAATGACCATCAGATTTACCAATACCTTCACCACAAACAAACGAAAAGAAGCCTTCACCGAAGCCCTGGGAAGAAAAATGGGCTGGCTGAGTTTGTTTTGGAATGAGCCGAAAAGATATGATCATTAAAAGTTTTCAAAGAAATACCCAAAATTATCCTATTTTAAATTAAAAATCAATTAAAAGCCTGTACGTTTGTGATGTATGCCATTAATTTTGTATTTTTGCTTTGTAAACACCTATGAAAACTATAAATAATGTCTGAAAATATTCATCGATATACTACTGATGAAATAAGCAAATTAGGACATACGCTAATTTATTTATCTCAAAAAGTTGGTTTTATTACCAAAACAAAAGCCTTAAAACTTTTATATTTTTTAGATGAAATCTCAATTAAAAAATATGGGATTCCTTTTATTGGTTTAACTTATGAAGTATGGCAATTTGGCCCAGTTGCACAAGATGTATTTATTGATTTAAGCGATAATCCTGTTATGTTGAAAGATTACATTTCAATACAAAAAGAATTTGTTCATGGTTTAAATAATGAGGTAACTGTAATTGAGCCTCTTATAGATTTTTCAGATGACGAATTTTCTGATAATGACCTCGAAGTACTAAATTATGTGATTAAGCATTTTGGCAAATTAAGTGCTTTTGATTTATCTGAAATAACACATAATTCAACTTCTTTATGGTTTAAAAATGCCAAAGAAAATAACCTTTTGGAATCATTTAACAATGGATTGTTAAATTCCTCTAATTTCTTAATCGACTTTACGCTTTTATTGGATCCATATAAAACTGAAATCTATAAAAATTATATGGAAACAAAACAATTAGAGAGAGGTTTCAATATTTGATTTATTTAATATTATTTATTTTACCCCTTTTTATTTTCCTAACGGAAATTCTGCAAAAAATAAGTATTTTATTCCAATTGCCCAGTTTGATAATCAGTTTGTTTTTGCCTCTTTGCCAACAAGTAAAGATTGTGTGCCTGATGATTTATTAAAACATGGTTGTGTTAATGTTCCTGAAAAATTAGTTAGTTGCTATATATTTATGCAGAATATTCCAGTAACAATATCGGGATTTTGTTTTGAAAGAAATACATTTATATATTATTATCAAATATTGAAGTTATCGACTAATATTTTAAGAGAAACATATAATAAAATTGATGTAGATTATGAAATTATTGGAATGTTAACAGATGATGAGCGTTTAAATTTAATAAATTGCTTGTTGGAATCTCATACAGTTACCCAAAAAATTAAAAGATTTTTGATTGATTATAAAAAGCAAAATTCCTTATCTTAATTTGAGTTTGATATAAAAAAAGTAAAAATATTAGAAAAATACAACTTCACTCAATTCCGCTCCGCCTCCGCTCTGCAAAGTCGCTCTGCGAAGTCTCCCGACTTCGAAGCTCCCATCATCAATGAAAAAGTGTTATATTTGAAACAAAAAGCTAAACAATGGAAGGATATAAAATTAGAGATCAAGACTTGCCTTATTTTTTTACAGCCACAGTTGTGGGTTGATGTTTTTACCAGGAAAATATATAAAGATTGTGTAATTGAGAGTTTTGATTTTTGTATAAAAAATAAGGGCATGATTGTTTTTGGTTATGTAATACCGATTATGTGTTCAATATAGTCCAATAAATTGTACTATTTTCACACTATATCGGCATTATACCAGGGCTGTTTTGGACTAAATTATAAATC
>PHDE01000255.1 GCA_002842505.1 Bacteroidetes bacterium HGW-Bacteroidetes-3
GGTTTCACATAAAGGTTTTGATGTGCAAGATGTGTCTTTAACCATTGATTCCGCATCTTTAATTTATAACGATACCGATGTTATTTTTAATACTGCCGTTGCTAATTTACCGGAGATTAAAAGTGCAGAAATTGGCGTTGAACGTTCGGCGATAGCCATAGAAATTGCAAAAGGAAATTATTATCCGTCACTTTCATTTGGCGCAGGATTGGGGACTTCATACCAACACAATCAGGGAAGCAAAGATGTTCGGCCAGTTGTGGATCCAAATACCAATGCGGTTGTTTTTGTGCCTAATGGATTTGGTAAACAGTTGGAAGATAATTTAGGCTACAACCTAGGTTTCTCTTTAAACATTCCTATTTTTAACCGATTTCAAACAAAATCTGGGGTTGCAAAAGCACAGATAAACCACGAAATAGCCAGCTTGCAATTGCAGGACAAACAAGTTAAATTAAGGGAAACCATTGAAAAAGCGTATGCCGATGCCAAGGCATCTTTAAATCAATATATTTCAGCAGATAAATCTTTATTGGCCCAAAATGAATCATTTAAAAACGCACAAGTTAGTTACGATAATGGTGCCATGACTTCTTTTGATTTTGACCAAGTGAGAAACCGATTGGTGAACGCACAATCGTCTTTAGCCAACGCGAAATACAATTTTGTTTTCAGAACCAAATTGTTAGAATATTATTTGGGAATTCCTATAGTTTTGGAATAATATTCTATTCCCAGCTTTTTCATAAGGAAAGGGAGTTTGATTTCAGCTTAAAGTAAAATATTTCTTATCTTTAAACCCACATTTAGAACGGACAGGTCTCGACCTGTCCGTATTTTTAACTTTTATATGAAGATCGGATTATTTTTTGGCACTTTTAACCCAATTCATGTTGGGCATCTGATTATTGCAAATTATATGGCGGAATTTTCCGATTTGGAGGAAGTTTGGTTTGTGGTTACACCCAAAAGTCCGTTCAAACAAAAAGAAACCCTGTTAAGCAATCACCATAGGTTGGCCATGGCAAATATTGCCGTTGAAAATTATCCGAAATTGAAAACTTCGGATATTGAATTTAAGCTGCAGCAGCCAAATTATACCATAAATACACTTATTCATATTGAAGAAAAATTCCCAAATCATCAGTTTTGTTTGTTGCTGGGCGAAGATAATTTGAAAGGATTTCAGAAATGGAAAAATTACGAAACCATTTTAAAAAATTACGAGCTGTACATTTATCCAAGAATTTCTAAAGAAGAAATAGCGCCTGAATTTATAAATAATTCTAAAATTCATATAATAAATGCGCCTATCGTTCAAATTTCATCAACATTCATACGAAAAGCGATAAAAGATAAAAAAGACATCAGTACCATGTTACCGTGCAATGTTTGGAAATATATGGATGAAATGAATTTTTATAAATCATAACTTTATAAAAGTTTTAACACGGCCAAACAAATAGTTTAAAATTAATTATATAAAATTCGTTGTAACTAATCAGTACTTAAAGTGCCTAAAGTTTGAAGTACTTAAAGTTAAAAAAAGGGATTTTTACAAAGTAAAACAGTTTCAATGATATTAGAAATAA
>PHDE01000107.1 GCA_002842505.1 Bacteroidetes bacterium HGW-Bacteroidetes-3
GGACAATATGCAGGCGCGTGAAATTGATCGAACCGGAATTTCTTCCTTAAAAATTTCCTTCAACAATGTTTTTGGCTATTATATTGAAGTGCGCAATACGCATAAAGACAAAGTTCCTGAAGATTGGATTCGGAAACAGACTTTGGTAAGCGCCGAACGTTACATCACTGAAGAATTAAAAGAATACGAAACCAAAATTTTAGGCGCTGAAGAGAAAATTGGCAAACTGGAACAAGATCTATTTTCGGAACTGATAAGTTCGCTGATGGATTCCATTCAGCCCATACAGTTAAACGCGCAATTGATTGGACAGATTGACTGTTTGTCTTCCTTTGCCGAAGTGGCCAAACAAAACAATTATGTACGTCCGCTTTTGGATGAAAGCACCGATTTGGAAATTAAAAACGGTCGACATCCGGTGATTGAAAAGCAATTGCCCATTGGCGAAGAATATATTGCCAATGATGTGGTTTTAAATCGAAACCAGCAACAGATAATTATGATTACCGGTCCGAATATGAGCGGTAAATCGGCCATTTTACGCCAAACTGCCTTAATTGTGTTGTTAGCACAAATGGGAAGTTACGTGCCCGCACAAAACGCCCGAATTGGCGTGGTCGATAAAATATTTACGCGCGTTGGCGCCAGTGACAATATTTCCATGGGCGAATCCACTTTTATGGTTGAAATGAATGAGACCGCCAGTATTTTGAACAACATTTCCGAAAGAAGTTTGGTTTTGTTGGATGAAATTGGCCGCGGAACAAGCACCTACGATGGTATTTCCATCGCTTGGGCAATTGCAGAATATTTGCATGAACATCCGTCAAAAGCAAAAACATTATTTGCCACGCATTACCACGAATTAAATGATATGACCAACACTTTTGAGCGTATCAAAAATTTCAACGTTTCCGTAAAAGAATTGAAAGACAAGGTTGTTTTTCTGCGAAAATTGGTTTCTGGAGGCAGTGAACATAGTTTTGGAATTTACGTGGCAAAATTAGCGGGAATGCCTTCTTCTGTTATTCATCGAGCTTCAAAAATGTTGAAACAACTCGAAAAAAACCACACAAATTCATCTGTAAAAGAAACCCTTAAAACCGCTTCGGAAAACGACATGCAATTAAATTTTTTTAAGTTAGATGATCCTTTGCTCGAAAATATCAAAGAAGAAATTCTCTCCACCAATATTGACACGCTTACGCCAATTGAAGCCTTAATGAAATTGAATGAAATAAAGCGGATGCTTACGAAAAAGTAATTATATTTTTATATTTTCTACAGAAACCTCATAAAAAAATAATCAAAAAAAATTTCTGAAATAGCCCTTGAAAAGCGACTGTATACTGTAAAATCCTAAATAAATTCTTCTGAAGTGATAATGGGAGAAGCATCAATTTCATCAACTTCCATAAGATCGGTTAATAAGTCGATGCCATCAATAATCGTTTTAAGCTTTTCCGGCGGAAGCGCTAGCAGTTTTTCGCTTAATTTTTGCTGAAAAGTGATGGGCGCATTTTGGATAAGTTCCAATCCTTTAGCCGTTAAGGAAATTAAAGTGATACGCTTGTCGGAAGATTTAGGCAGTTTCACTACCAAGTTTTTTTTCTCAAGCCTGGAAATAATCCCTGTAATGGTGCTGGCATTTAAATTTAAAAAACCTTTTAATTTAGAAGCGTTCGCACGATAATCTTCCTGTTGTGCCAAAAATTGCAGACACAACAATTGTGGAATACTCACGCCCAATTCTTTATCCACTCGTTTGCTTTCCAAATTTACGGAACGCACAATTCGTCTGAGTTTTATTAAAATTTCGATAGAATTCATTTTCAAAAGTAACCAAAATATATTAACAACTCCTAAATTCGGTAATATCTACAGATGGTTTTTTGCCTATCACCAATTCACTTACCAGTTTTCCCGAAGCCGGCGCTAAACTCAAACCCATCATCGCATGGCCCGCGGTAATGGTTAAATTTTTTATTTTTTCTGATTTTTCAATAATTGGCAATCCGGTTGGCGTACAAGACCTAAAACCAAGCCAAACTTTTTTCGTTTCAGGAAGGTCAACTTTGATATCAGGATAAAACTGGTTCACTTTTTCAACAATTCCCTGCAATCGCTTTATGTTGATTTTAGTGTCTTTGGTATTGGTAATTTCCAAGGTTCCGCCAAACCGAACAGCTTCACCTAAAGGCGTCACAGCCACTTTTCCTTCGCATAAAATTGAAGGGATTGTTGGTTTTACTGTCAAGTTTTCAACATTAAAACTATAGCCCTTTCCTGGTAAAATATATAATTTAATTCCTAACTTTTTGGCAATTTCCACACTCCAGGAACCTGTGGCAATCACAAATTCATCGGCGTTAAAAATTCCCAGATTGGTTTTTATTTCGGTAATTTTTCCTTCAGAAACATTAAAATCCTTCAAATAACATTTAGAAATCATTTTCACGCCCATTTCATTCAATTCATTTTTTAAAAACGCCATAAAATGGTTTGGAGACAAATGCGCATCCGATTTATAATGCACAGCGCCCAAAGCATTGACTTTTAGTCCATTTTCTAATATTGCAACTTCTTGTTGGTTTAAAAAATCGACTTCTATGCACATTTTTTCAGCAATTTCGCCAATTTTTATTTCTTCTTCACCAACTTTTTCGGTATTGTAAAGCATCAAAAGCCCTTTTTCCTGATAGCCAAATTTAGTGGTTGCATTTGCAAAGTCCTGATACAACTCTTTGCTGAAAAAAGAAAGATTCCGCAATGGCACCATAGATTTATCGACATGTTTCTGGTTGGAATTTTTGTAAAATTGAATCAGCCAAAAAAGCAAATCCGAACTTAAAGCGGGTTTTATGTAAAACGGACTTTTGGCATTGAACATCCATTTAATGCCCTGATGTATTACGCCGGGTTGCGCCATTGGAATAATATGGCTGGGAACAATCATTCCCGCATTTCCATAAGAACAGCCGTCCAACATATCCGATTGATCAATAATCGTAACTTTAGCGCCCTCTTTTGCCAAATAATAAGCGGAACACAATCCGATAATTCCGCCACCCATAATGATTACATTTTTCAAAATATTCTATTTATTTGAACCAATTTTTTATTCCAACGAGCCAACCGGTACACTCATTAAAAATGTTCACAGAACATTTTCTTAACGTTTTGTCCCCCTTCGGGGGCTAGGGGGCTTTACAAAACCTGAAATCCGTGCGCATACGGATCGTCTTCTTCATCAATAATGATGGTATTATATCCGTATATTTTTGCCCAACCCTGAATGCTGGGAACAATTGCTTTTAATCCGTTTAAGGTCGTTTCTTCCACAATTTTTCCAATAAATTTAGAACCAATATAACTTTCGTGGATAAATTCTTCGCCCATTTTTAATTTTCCTTTTGCATACAATTGCGCCATTCGCGCCGATGTTCCTGTTCCGCAAGGTGAACGATCAATTGCTTTGTCGCCATAAAAAACAGCGTTTCTACCTGAAGAAGTTGGATCGATAGTATTTCCTGTCCACATGATATGGCTCACATCACGAATGGTCTCATTTTCGGGATGCACAAATAAATTGGGATATTTATCATTGATGCGCGTTCTGATAACTTGTGAATATTGTATTAATTTGCCTGCCGTAAAATTGTGAACACCACTAAATTTTTTTTGCGGATCAATAATGGCGTAATAATTTCCACCATAAGCAACATCAAAAGTAAGTTCGCCCAATTCCGGGCAATCAATCGTTAATCCTTCTGCTGCCAAATACGATTTTACGTTGATCAATTTTACCCAATCCACTTTTTTACCTGTTTTTTGGTAGTCAATCTGCACCAATCCAGCCGGAGTTTCCATTCTTATTTTCCCAGGAATTTTTGGCGTTATCAAACCTTCTTCAATAGCAATGGTTACTGTTCCGATAGTTCCGTGGCCGCACATAGGTAAACAACCCGAAGTTTCAATAAATAATATGGAAAAATCATTTTCATCATTGTGCGGCGGAAATAAAATGCTGCCGCTCATCATATCGTGTCCACGAGGCTCAAACATCAATCCTTTGCGAATCCAGTCAAATTCCTTTATAAAATGCTGGCGTTTTTCGCTCATATCAGCTCCTTTTAAATTCGGGCCTCCACCAGCAACTACTCTCACCGGATTTCCGCAGGTATGCGCATCAATACAAGAAAAAGTTTTACGGCTCATTTCTATTTATTAGCTTTAAGTTCTAAGTTTTAAGTTTTTTTGCATTTAATCTTTTTAATTATCAATTCTCATCCCGTCAATTACTCTTGAAATTTTCAACGGATTTTCATTTTTGAGTTCATCAGGCAACATTTCGTTTGGCCAGCTTTGAAAACTGAACGGACGCACCCAACGTTTTATGGAATTGATTCCCACCGCCGTAAACCTGCTATCGGTTGATGCCGGATAAGGACCGCCGTGAACCATTGCGGCACAAACTTCAACTCCTGTTGGCACACCGTTAAAAATAATGCGTCCAACCCTGTTTTGAAGCGCATTTACAATGGTGGAATATTTTTCCAATTCTTCTTTTTCTGCTAAAACCGTTCCTGTTAACTGTCCTTCCAAATTGGAAATTATTTCTTCTAATTGTTGTGCGTTTTCACACTGAACCACCATAGAAAATGGTCCAAAAACTTCTTGGTGTAATGTGGTGTTTTTCAAAAAAGTGGCTCCTTCAACAGTTGTGATCGTTTGGCGACCAAAATTAGTGTTGATTTCATCAGAAAAACTTGCCGCAGTTTGCAATCCTTTTTGTTTTTGCATATTGACTTTCTTGCTTTCAAAAGCGCCAATAATATTTGGATGCAACATACAAGTCGGTTCGATTTTTACAATTTCTTCCGATAATTTTTGAATGAAATTGGATAAATCAGCTCCTTTAATGCCTAAAATCAAACCTGGATTTGTGCAAAATTGCCCCGAACCCATCGTAATGGAACCCGCATAAGTTTTTGCCCATTCATTTCCCTTATTTTTAGCGGCTTCCGGCAAAATAATTACCGGATTTACGCTTCCCATTTCAGCAAAAACAGGAATAGGTTCTAGGCGTTTAGAAGCCAAGTCGTACAATGCTCTTCCGCCACCAACACTTCCTGTAAAACCTACCGCTTTTACCTCCGGGTGTTTCACCAATTTCATGCCAACTTCAATGCCGCTGCTGTTTAAATTTGAAAATACACCATTTGGCATTCCTGTTTTTTCGGCAGCATTTATAATTGCCGATGCTACCAATTCGCCAGTTCCCGCGTGCATTGGGTGTGATTTCACAATAACCGGACAGCCAGAAGCCAAAGCAGAAGCCGTATCGCCGCCAGCCGTGGAATAAGCCAAAGGAAAATTGCTCGCGCCAAAAACCACAACTGGTCCAATAGGAATCAACATTTTTCGAATGTCAACTTTTGGAATCGGCTGTCGGTTTGGATCAGCCGTATCAATAGTTGCTTCCACCCAAGAGCCTTCTTTCACCAAATTTGCGAAAGTGCGCAACTGAAAAATAGTTCTTCCTCTTTCGCCAACTGCCCGTCCTTCCGGCAAACCGGATTCTAAGCAATAAGTTTTTATCAATTCATCTCCCAAATCCTCAATTTCATTGGCAATTTGGTTTAAAAATTCGCTTTTTTTTGCTCCGGAAATGTTTCTGAATACCTTAAATGCTTCTGAAGCCAATGCAACCGCCACCTCAATTTCTGCTTCTGAAGCTTCAGAAAAAACAACATCGTTCTCTTTGTTTTCCTGCGGATTGAAGGTTTTAAATTTCACTTTTCCTGTTGATGCAAGCAGATTTCCAATGTAATTTTTTCCTGTAATCATTTTTTTGGCTGTTGATTTGTTGATTGTTTTTTACACACCCCTAGCTCCTACTTCGGCTACTCTCAGCACAAGTCTCAAGGGGGGAATTTAATTCATTTAACTTCAGACTTCATTGCAACTTTGAGCTTTGAGCTTTAAGCTTTAAGCTTTTCTAATTGATTTTCGGTCTATTTTTCAGTGCTTTTTCAATAATTGCTAACACATTTTCCCTTTCTTTACCCACCAAAGGCAAACGTGGTTCGCGAACATTCTCAGTGCCTATTCCTGTGGCCACTTCCGCCAATTTAATATTTTGTACCAATTTAGTGTTTATATCCAATTCTAACAAGGGCAAAAACCAACGGTAAATGGCAATTGCTGCTTTTATTTTTCCTGCTTTTGCCAATTTATAAATGGCAACAGTTTCCATAGGAAAAGCGCAAACCAAACCCGCTACCCAACCATCGGCACCCATCAACAAACTCTCCAAAGCCAATGTGTCAACGCCGCATAAAATTTTAAAACGGTCGCCAAAACGCGTTTTCATTCGGGTCACATTTGAAATATCGCGGGTAGATTCTTTTACAGCCTGGATATTTTCGCATTCCGTCAATGCTGAAAACATATCCAACGTAACTTCAATGCCATAATCTACCGGATTGTTATAAATCATAATGGGCAGTTTTGTGCTTTTGGCAATTTTTTTGAAATAAGTTACCGTTTCTCTGGCATCGGCTATGTAACGCATTGGCGGCAACAACATCAATCCGTTTGCCCCGTATTCTTCAGCCTTGCGAACCGCTTCAATGGCGCCGTTGGTGGATTGTTCGGCAATATTTATGATCACAGGAACTTTGCCTTTTACAATCTCTATCGTTTTTTTGATGAGAATTCTCTTTTCATCCGCAGTAAGTGTGCTGGCTTCACCTAAAGTTCCTCCAAGGATAATTCCGTTCACGCCTGCCGCCAATTGTGCGTCGATATTTATTTCAAAATTCACCAAATCCAAGGTGTCGTCTTCCGTGAATTTTGTGGTAACCGCCGGCATTACGCCGTTCCATTGTATGTTCATAAACAGTAATATTAAATATTTTTAAAAACTCTAAGTTAAAAGTTTTAAACTACCTCAGGCAAAGCAAACTATTAATCTTTTAACGCTCAAAATTCCCCATTCGGCGCCTGTCCCGCTTTTATTGCGGGAGGTTAGGGGGCTTTTTTCAACCAAAATAATACTTTCTAAGTTTCGTTGCTAGCCTTTTTTTTACCTATTAACAATAGTATTTTACCTTATATTTATCATTTAATCAAAAAAATAGATTAATTTCGATGCATATTTAGCAGATATGAAGGTATTGCCATTTAAAATTCCAAAACCCGAGAATGTAACTTTATACATTCAAAAATATGATGGGGAGTCTTTTTATGAAAAGCTGCACCAACATGAAGAAATACAGATAAGCATTTTTGTTGAAGGTGAGGGTACTTATATTATTGGCGATTGTGTGGGGGAATTTAAAAAAAATGACATCTTTGTAATCGGCGAAAATTTACCGCATATTTTTAAAAGAGATGCAGCCTTTGAACAGGAAACAGTTATGATAACCTTGTTTTTTTCAAAAAACTCCTACGGAGACCATTTTTTTAATTTGCCTGAATTTGAACATTTAAACGCTTTTTTTAATGAGGCTACATTAGGTTTTGAAGTACTTTCCAATAAACCAGAACTTTTCTCATTACTGACAAAAATTAATTCCTATTCAAAATACAAACAGTTCACCGCTTTTTTAAACATTCTTTCTTTAATTTCTGAAGCAGAAAAACAAACATTATCCTCATTAATCAATTTAAAAAAATATGATGGCGATGAAGGAAAACGAATGAGTGATATTTTTCAGTATACGATGAATAATTTTCACAAAGAAGTTACCTTAGACAATGTTGCCGATATTGCGAATATGACGCCGAATGCTTTTTGCAGGTATTTTAAACAGCGAACCAACAAGACTTTTGTGAATTTTTTAATTGATATAAGAATAGGAAATGCGTGTAAATTGCTGACTAAAAATAACGATTTAAACATCACCGAAATCTCCTATAAATCCGGATTTAACAATTTGGCAAATTTTAACCGGAAATTTAAAGCCATAAAAGGCGTAACTCCATCTGAATATAAGAGGAAACAATTTGCCTCCTAAAATTATTATTGTAAAAAGAATAAGGTTTAAAACTTGAACTTCCGTTCCGTCTTCCGTCTTCGGTCTTCGGTCTTCCGTCTTCTAACTTTCAAAACCTATTTCTTTTTGTTGCTTTTTCGATAGCCCTTTTACCACCAAATTATAAGAATCATCCGTTAATTCCTTGATTAATTTATTTGATAAATTACCATCGATTGTCACTGTATTCCAATGTATTTTGCTCATATGAAAACCTGGCGCAATTTCATTGTGTTCCTCGCGCAGTTCCAAGGCTTTTTCGGGATCACATTTCAAATTTACGGTTGCCGGGTGATTTTCCAAACCCGCCAAAGCGAACATTTTGCCGGCAACTTTAAAAACCAACGTTTCTTTATCAAAAGGAAAACTTTCAGTAACGTGGTTTTTAGACAGGCAATAGTCTCTAAATTCTTCGATATTCATAAAGGGTTAATTAAAATTCTGAATTTTTTTATACCATAAACAAATCACTGGCAATGCCATCAGCCAAAAATTTGCCTTTTTTAGTGGTGACCAAAACTTTGCCCGAAAAAGAACGCAGCTCAATTTCCAACAAACCAGCTTTTATATGGCGTTCCGCGCTTTTTTTTAATTTCTCTAAATACATCGCGCCAAATTCCTTTTCAATTTTTTGAAAAGATACGCCCCAAATAGTGCGCAAACCTGTCATAATATATTCATTAAACCTGTTTTTTTCCGAAAGCTGTTCCTTTTCAGAAGGTAATTCATCAGCAAGCAAAGCGTTGATGTATTTTGTGTTGTTGGAAACATTCCAGCTTCTTTCAAAACCGTTAAAAGAATGGGCTGACGGACCAATTCCCAAATAGTTGTAGCCTAACCAATAAGAAGTATTGTGTCTTGAAAAATAAGCAAGTTTGCCAAAATTTGAAATTTCATAGTTTATATAACCTCGTTTTTCGGTTTCTTCAACCAAAATATTATAATGTTCCAAGGCCAAATTTTCATCAATTGGCGGAACTTTGCCTTTTTCAATTAACTTATGCAATACTGTTTTTTCTTCCACAGTAAGCGCATAACTTGAAATATGCGGAATGTTAAAATCAAATGCCAACTTTAAATTTGCCAGCCATTTTTTGTTGCTCATATTGGGCACTCCGTAAATTAAATCGATGGTGATATTGTCGAAATATTTCGTTGCTTCCGCCAAACATTTTTTAGATTCTTCGGCAGTATGTGCCCGATTCATAAATTTTAAATCGTCCTCAAAAAAAGATTGGATCCCAATACTCAATCTATTTATCGGAAGTTTTGCCAGTTCCTTAATTTTTTTAGCAGACAAATCATCTGGATTTGCTTCCAACGTAATTTCGGCATCTTCAACCACTTCATAATTTTCATAAACTATTTCAATCAACATTTTTAATTCGTCAATTGTCAATAATGATGGCGTTCCTCCGCCAAAATAAATGGTTTCAATTTGCTCTTTATTGAGTTCGTCTTTTCGCAATAACAATTCCCGCTTTATTGCGGTCAGCATTTCATCTTTTCTTTTTAATGAAGTTGAAAAATGAAAATCGCAATAATAACACGCTTGTTTACAAAACGGTATGTGTATATAAATTCCTGCCAAAATAGGTTGCTAATTAGGTTATAAATGTACAAATTATTTTAAAAAATTACGAAAAGTGATTTTTGTTACCTTTTTTATGAAAGCGCTGTTGTAATTTTGAGAAAACCGACTCATTATGTATGCATATATTGTTTCATTTAAGGTAAAAGACGGGGAAGGAATTACATTTCTTGAACTTCAAAAATTCGAGGAATTGACCGAGGCAAAACCCGCAGGCTTAGACCATTTTCATATTTTTAAAGATAATAATGAAGAAAATAAGTATTTTTTGGTCGAATATTGGAATTCTAAAGCAGACAAAGACAAACTGGAAACTTCCAAAGAACACCAACTTTTTAAAGAACACAGAAAATTGGTGATTGAGAAAAAATGTGAAACTTACGAATGTGAGGTGATTGTTTAGAATTGGAATTGAGAATTGAGAAAAAAAATTTAGAACGGACAGGTCGCTACCTGTCCCTACTTTGAATTTTGCAATCGTAAATCAAAAATCGTCAATCGTCAATTATTTATTCACTCTTTTCCCGTTTTGTTTCACAAAAGAATCCCAGCCGGTATAACTTTTTTCTGAAGTAATATTTCCGCCATTGTAAAAATGACAAACCGCAGCTGCCAACCCGTCTGTGGCATCTAAATTTGTGGGCAATTCTTTTATTTTAAACAAACTCTGCAGCATTTTAGCGACTTGTTCTTTACTCGCATTTCCGTTTCCCGTAATGGCCATTTTTATTTTTTTTGGCGAATATTCCGTGATTGGTATTTCTCTAGACAAGCCTGCCGCCATCGCAACACCTTGTGCACGACCTAATTTTAACATAGACTGCACATTTTTTCCGAAGAATGGCGCTTCAATCGCAATTTCATCGGGATGATATTCATCAATAATATGAATGGTGCGTTCAAAAATTAATTTTAGTTTTAAATAATGGTCGTCATACTTTTTGAGAATCAATTCATCCATCCGAATTAATTCCATATTTTTATTGATGACTTTAATCAACCCAAAACCCATAATCGTTGTTCCCGGATCAATTCCTAATATGATTTTTTCTGTGCTCAATTAGTTGTTTATTTGTAAAACCAAATGTACAATATCTTAAAGAAATATAAACACTTCATTTATTTCTTGCTAAAATTAGCGATTGTTATTGGCGCGTTTTATTTTATGTTTCAGCAGTTGGCGACCAATGAACTTTTGTCGCTTTCGCAATTGAAACAACAAATTTCCGTGCTGTTTTCCAAAAATTGTTGGCTGCTTTTGCTATTGCTTTTATTTACAGATGTTAATTGGATCTTGGAGATATTTAAATGGAAAATATTGGTTTCCCGTGAAAAAAAAATTACATTTTTTGAAGCTTACAAGCAAAGTTTAGCGTCTTTAACAGTGTCTATAATTACCCCCAACAGAATTGGAGAATATGGCGCAAAAGCAATATTTTTTGAAAAGAAACTTCGAAAAAAAATCATGGTTTTAAACCTGATCGGAAATTTAAGTCAGTTGGCAATAACCATATTTTTTGGAATCTTCGGAATGTACTTTTTGATTTCGTATTTTGAAATTGGTTTTTTGACTTTTAACACTTCCAAATTCTTACTATTTTTAAATATTCTCCTTTTGCTTTTTTTGATTGGAAAAATTTCGGGAATCACAAAAAAATTAGCCGAATTAAAAGTAAAAACGCTCAACTATTTAAAACAATTACCGCTGAATATTTTAGTGAAAACAATTGCTTATTCCTTGTTTCGTTATCTGGTTTTTTCACATCAGCTTTACTTTTTTTTAAGATTATTTTATGCGGAAGCAGATTATTTTACGCTTATCAACCTAATTTTTTGCACTTATTTTATGTCTTCTATTATTCCTGGATTGGCCATTTTCGATTGGGTAATTAAAGGTTCTGTCGCAGTATTTATTTTTGGCTTTATTGGTGTAAATCCGCTAACAATTGTAACAGTCACTACTTTAATGTGGCTATTAAATTTCGCCATTCCTGCACTTTTAGGAAGTATATTTGTGTTTAATTTTAAAATGGTCACTGAAAAATGATTTACATTGCCATTCTTATTTCGATCATTTATTTGGCATTGATTATTGCTTTTATCAGTGGATTTGAAAAAGTTAAATTGATAAAAAACAATAACTCAATTCCTAAAAACAGGTTTTCAATTGTAATTCCGTTCAGAAATGAAGCGCGCAATTTACCAGATTTATTGCTGTCGCTTTCAGTGTTAAATTACCCTGCGGATTTGTTTGAAATTTTGCTGGTGAACGATGATTCCGAGGACTTTTTTAGTGATATTATTGAAGAATTTACAAAGGAAAATCCGAACTTAAACCTGCGACTGATAAACAACATCCGAAAAACAAATTCGCCTAAAAAAGACGCCATAAACACCGCTATAAATGAGTCGAAATTTGAATGGATTGTCACCACGGATGCCGATTGCATGATTCCTAAATTGTGGTTACTACTTTTCAATCAATTTATTGAGGATGAGCAGCCACTATTTATAAGTGCACCCGTAAAATTTAGTGCTCAAAATTCATTTCTGCATCATTTTCAACAACTGAATTTCACAAGTTTGATGGGAAGTACCATTGGCGGTTTCGGAATTGCAAAACCTTTTATGTGCAACGGCGCCAATTTATGTTATCGCAAAACAGCTTTTTTTGAATTGAATGGTTTTGAAGAAAACAACAATATTGCAAGCGGCGACGATATTTTTTTTATGGAAAAAATGTTCAAAAACTTTCCGAATAAAGTGAAATTCTTGAAATCAGAAGAAGCAACTGTGAAAACCAAATCAGAAAAAACTTGGGAACTGTTTGTAAATCAGCAAATACGATGGGCATCCAAATCGGCTTCCTATAAAAATTTCTTTGCGAAATTTGTTGGAATTGTTGTGTTTTTAGAAAGTTTATTGGTAGTTATTTTGGGAATATCCGCACTCTTTTTTCCTCAATATTGGCTGTATTTTACGCTTGTTTTTGCAGCAAAAATTATTGTTGATTTTATCCTAATTTCCCAAACTTCTGTTTTTTTGAAAAGTTCAAAATTGTTAAAACACTATTTATCGGTAAGTTTAGTTTATCCTTTTTTTATTGTTTTTGTTGGCTTTTTATCCGCATTTTCAACTTACGAATGGAAAGGCAGGAATTTTAGTAAATAATAATTTGTAACTAATCAGTGCCTAGAGTTTGGAGTGCCTAGAGTGCCTAAAGTTAAAAATTTCAAGCCCAACAACCGTATCAAGTCGAGACATTTTCTTAATTTTTTCAAAAATGGCTTATTTTTAATATCATTGAAACTGTTTTACTTCGTAAAAGTCCCTTTTTTTAACTTTAAGTACTTCA
>PHDE01000108.1 GCA_002842505.1 Bacteroidetes bacterium HGW-Bacteroidetes-3
CATCTATTCCTCCATCTCCTTTTCCATCAATTATAGATACTAAATCAACTTTCCAGTATATTTTAATGAAAATTTTAATAAATTCATCAAATTGATCTTTTGTAAATCCTTCGATCCATTTTGCATAATTTTTTTCGTAGTCCATTTGTTTAAATAAATTATTTAATTATTTTAACCTTTTTCAACAATCTCAATTTCCTCATTTGTTAACCCATACAACTCATAAACCATTTGGTCTATTTCCTTATCTGTGGTATCAATATTGGTTTTTAGTGCCAATGCTTTTTTGCTCTCCTGTAAAAAGTAATCTTCCCATTCCCCTTTTTGAGATAAGGAAAGTTTTACTTTTTTCTTTTCCAATTCTTTTATAAATTCTCCATAAGAAAGCAAGTACCAATCTTGCAATTTTTTAGGTAAACCATCTAAATTAAATTCTCTTTCTAAAGCTCTTTGGAATTTTTGGGAAGTTTCTTGTAATTCTTTATTTAAAGAAAGCATTTTGTCTGCTTTTTCGATGAAAGGTTGTTGGACTAAGGGTATATTGATTGGAATTTGGGAAACATATTTCTTTTTAAACCTTAAATATCCTCCTGAAACGTGAGCATCATTAAATTTTGATTTAAACCAAAAACTTATTAATTCACTATTTAGCAACGCCAATAATGTTTTGTAATCTATATTTTTTTCTATTAAAAGTATTGAGTACAAAGTATTAACTGAATAATATTTTTCAAGATCATAATATGCTTGAAGTCTTAATGAAATATCTCTTATAAAAATTTTTTCGTTTTCATATAATTTTGGAGATGTAAGGTTTGCATATTCTCCGTTATGTTTGTTAACTAAGTTAATATCAAAATTTACAAACAAACTTTCATCAGGATTTATTTGATATCTATCCAAATCTCTACCTCTCAATAAAGGTTTGCAATTGCTATTAATGTATTCATTAACAATAAGTTTTTCCCTTATATTTCCAGTGTGAATTGTCTCAGTAATTGTAACCAAATTTATTAATGGTGTTGAATTAGATTCAATTTTATTTATAAATGAGGAATCATTAGCGTTAATTTTAAAAATTGACAAATCATATTGTTTGTCTTTTACTTCTTCAAATGTTTTCTTTTTTAGATTAATTATTACCGGATATACTGATGCATCAACAAATATATTCTCATCAGACACATCTTTAATTTCATTTACAATTGTATTTTCTATTATATGCTTTCTGTTTTTTAGTCCATAATTGGTTGCAATGAATTTGTTCGGAATAATGAATGATAAATAACTATTATATTTTAAAATTCTTAATCCCAGTTCAGTAAATAAAACATAAAGATCATATTGTTGATAAGCACTTTCATAGTTTTTAAGAAAAAAGTCTTTTTCAACACTTATTAATATCACATTTCTCACATAAGGAGGATTTCCAATCACCACATCAAAACCACCATTGGCAAATATTTGAGGAAACTCCTTTTGCCAATTAAAGGCTTTGTCTCCTACAATTTCAGTGTCATCAATTAAAGAGTTTCCACATTTAATATTGTTATTTAAATCATTTAATTTTCTGCTGGGTTGTGCAGTTCTGAGCCATAAGGAAAGCTTGGCTATTTCAACACTTTCTTCATTTAAATCTACTCCAAATAAGTTGTTTTCCAAAATGCCTTTCTCTACATCACTTAATACCATTGCATCACCAAATAGTTTGGCTTGTAATTCATCAATATATTTGTGTTCAGTAATTAAAAAATCTAAAGCCTGGTTTAAAAATGCACCTGAGCCACAAGCTGGGTCACAAATGGTTATTTGAAGTAGCCAGTTTCTATAATCAGTAAGTTTGTCAATTAAACCTTTTATAGTTTTCTTTTGTCTTTTCTTATCAGTATTATAATCATCTTCTACAATTTCAAGTTCAACTTTCTTTTCTTCACACAACTTTCCAACAGTATTTTCAACTATATATTTTGTAATGTATTTAGGAGTGTAAAAGACACCATCCTTTTTTCTTTTGGTTTTAGATTTGTCAATTACTTGTCCTTCTAACTGAGCTTTAATTTCATCTAATTCATTCAAGGAATTCTCAAAAATATGCCCTAAAATATTTACATCAACTTCACTGTCAAAATCATACTCAGATAGTTTTAATGTGTGTTTGTATAATAAGTCATCATCAATAGTTATGGTATCTAAAACTGCATCAGCCTTAAATAAACCACCATTGTAAGCATACACATCATATTGCTTTCCTTTATAACCTGTATTTAAGTAGCCAAAGTATTTTTTAAACCTGTCAAATAATGGGGTATAGGCATCCAAATCTTTAAGTTTTACCCATTGTTCAAGAATTAACCTTACTGAGTTTGGAGGTAGTAACTGCCTGTCCTCAGCAAAAAATAAAAATAAAAACCTATCTAATAATTTTTGTGATTTTTGAAATAGAGTTAAAGCATCAAATTGTGGGTTTAGGATAACCAAACTTTGGTGCAGTTCTCTTTTGAATAAAGAGTAATCGTTATATAATTTTTTGGTAATTGCATCTTCTTGGCTTACTGATTCCTTTTTAATATTTTTAGGAATATCATTTTGGATATTCTCAAAAGCTAAACATAAATACAATAATTCAAAATCCTTTTCAGTAAGCGTAAATAAATTGAACTCAATGTGTTCAATGGCATTGTCTATATAAAACCTGAGTTTTTCAAAATTTGAAGTAATGACATAAGTACATTCCGGCTGATTATTTTTATAACCAAAAGCCTGAACTTCTATTTTACCAAGGTCAGTAGTATTTGTGCCTTTTAACTCTATAACAGCTTTTACCACTTCATCTACTACAATAGCACCATCAGCCTTTTTACTGTCTTTAACATTTTTGTATTCAGTAGTAATATTGAAATTAGGAGTAGGGTTTTTGATGTAACCCAACACATTCACAAATAAATCAATTAGAAATTCCCCTTGATATTGTTCTTCTTTACTGTTTCTGATGTTTTCCTGTATTGCAGGATTGTGAAAATGGGCTTTAAAGGCATTCCACATTGCTGAAATATTTTCTTTGTTTTGAGTTTTTAGGTGTTTTGTAACAACTGAACTTTGAAATAATGGCATAGCTTATTTATAAAGAGATAAATCTAAGGTTTTTTATGCAATATTAGTTTGAAGACGAACATAATTTGATTATTTCAAAAAATGGAAAAATTTAGTTTTAGCGATGAGTCTATAAAATGAAATAAGAACTCCTGCTATTTTAGTTTTTTGAGAAAAAGTAAAATAAGAACTCTTGCTATTTTAGTTTTTAGTATATTTGTAAAATAACAAAAATATAAAATTTATATTTTTTATAAAAACTAAAATGAAAGACTTTAAAGCAGGATATCAAGTAAAGCAAGGGTATTATAAAAGTTTTCAACCTACTCCAATAAATAAAAATTGGGAGGTGGCAGAAATGGAAGTGTTTCAATTATTAAGTAAAGCCGATAGGCAATTAGGTAGATTAGATATGTATTCAGAGTATGTTAATATTGATTTATTTGTTAGTATGCACATAGCCAAAGAAGCAACACAATCTTCTAAAATAGAAGGAACTCAAACCAATATAGAAGAAGCCTTTTTAAAGAAAGAAGAGGTTGCTTTTGAAAAAAGAGATGATTGGGAGGAAGTTCAAAATTATATTTTAGCAATGAACGAGGCTGTAAAAATGCTTCATACATTGCCTTTTTCATCAAGATTAATAAAACAAACCCACAAAATTCTATTGCAAGGTGTTCGCGGTGAACTTAAAATGCCGGGAGAATATCGCAGTAGCCAAAATTGGATTGGTGGTGCTTCAATAAATGATGCGGTATTCATTCCGCCTGTACATACGTCTATAAATGAATTAATGTCTGATATTGAAAAATTTGCGAACGACGAACTTAATCCATTGCCTGATTTATTAAAAATAGCATTAATACATTATCAATTTGAAACAATTCATCCTTTTTTAGATGGAAATGGTAGAGTGGGCAGATTATTAATAACACTTTATTTGGTTAGTAAAGGGATATTAAAACAACCTATTTTGTATTTATCAGATTTTTTTGAACGAAACAGAACATTATATTATGACAATTTAATGAGAGCCAGAACACATAATGATTTAACACAATGGTATAAATTCTTTTTGGCGGGTATAATTGAAACTGCTCAAAATGGCGTTAAAACATTTGATGGAATTTTACAGCTTCAAAAAATTACTGAAGAGAAAATTAGAAACTTAGGGGTAAGAAGTCATGATGCTCAAAAAGTTATAGATTATTTATATACAAAACTTGTAATAGATGCAGGAATTGTGGGGAAAATCACAGAAAAGTCACCAGCATCAGTTTATAAATTAATTACCCTATTGGAAGAGTTACAAATTATTAAAGAAGTTACGGGTTCTCAAAGAGGCAGATTGTATATTTTTAAAGATTATTTGGAGCTTTTTAATTAAAATAACTAACATATAGGTATATTAAAAGGATACTGTTAAAAATGATTGTAGTATAAAACATTAACATTCATAGGTATGTAAACCTTGGTTCAGCTTGTCCCGATGAGCATAGTGAATCGGGAAGCCCAAGAGCGCCTGTCCCGATGAGCGCAGCGATATCGGGAAGGAGCAACAACAGTAAGGGTTTCAAGACATTTAGTTTTGGAACCTTTTTTTATGCGCAAGGTTTGCGCAAGGTTTTGGTAGAAATTCCTGTTTTATTAAGATAATCCAAATTATTTGATTTCATTTTTATAGTTGAGAATAGGTTGTGCATAATAACTTCCATAAGTTATTAAATTAAATAAATTCAAAATACAATAATAATGTGTAAATTAGCTAGTAAATTTCACTATATGAAAAACCAGGCGTTACTTTCAATCGGATTAGTGTTTGCATTTCTTATGTTAAATTCCTGCACGAATAAACCTAATAAACTGGGGCAGGAAAACCCATTGTCTTACTTTGCAAATACAGAGCAAGGTGTACAAACTGGTGGGGTGAAACTTATTTCCATCAATACACCCAAAGGAAAATTTAATGTTTGGACAAAACGGATTGGCAACAACCCTACTATGAAAGTGTTACTGCTAAATGGCGGTCCCGGTGGCACCCATGAATGTTTTGAAGGTTTTGAAAGTTTCTTTCCAAAGGAAGGCATCGAGTTTATATACTATGATCAGCTTGCCTGTGGAAATTCAGACAATCCTAAGGACACCACACTTTATGATTTACCGCGGTATGTAGAAGAAGTGGAACAAGTTCGCGCTGCTTTAAATCTAGATTCAACCAATTTTTACTTGCTCGGTCATTCTTGGGGTGGAATTCTGGCGATGCAGTATGCTTTAAAATATCAACAGAATATAAAAGGACTTATTATTTCAAATATGATGGCAAGTTGTCCTGAATATGGGAAATATGCCAATGAAGTCTTGGCTAAACAAATGGATCCAGCAGTACTTGATACATTGCGAATGCTTGAGAAAAAGGGAGATTTTCAAAATCCGAAATACATGGAATTATTGCTACCAAATTTTTATGCAAAACATTTAATACGTTTACCAGAATGGCCAGAACCACTTAATAGAATGCTCGGAAAGTTAAATAATGAATTATATGTAACGATGCAAGGACCCAGTGAATTTGGTATTGCAGGAAAACTTGCCAATTGGGATGTTAGCAAAGAATTAAAAAACATAAAAGTTCCAACACTTGTAATAGGTGCAACCTTTGACACAATGGATCCTAAATATATGGAATGGATGAGTAAACAAATGCCCAGCGGACAATTCTTGCTTTGTGAAAATGGTAGCCATCTAAGTATGTATGACGACCAACAAACCTATTTTACAGGACTAATAAAATTTATTAAATCGGTAAACGGTCAATAATAAATTAAGCCTACATACTTTGTTGAGAACTTCAAACAATTTTTCTTAGATAAATAAGCAAGGCTGCAAAATAGCAAAGACTACAGCAAATGGAAGGTAAAGTACATAATTTGGAGTTTTGTCGCCTGCACATACATTTGTGTTGGTTTACAGTTAAGTACTACGCAATCCGTCATTTGTTATAACCTCAACCATTAGCAATTTTTGTAATAATAAAAACCACTAATAAAAACGATTATGAAAAAGAACTTTTTAATTCAAGTTGTATTTATGATTTTGTTTTCTGTAGTATTTAATTCTTTATCCGCACAAACCTCAAATGATAAACTTAAAGGTGAAATTACAGAGGCTTTAAATTTATGGAATACAGCCTGTAAAAATGCAAATTTGGAACAAGTAATGTCGATGTTTGATAATGCCGATAATATTATGGTAGTTGGTTCCGCCGATGGAGAAATATCTAAAGGAAAAGAAGAAATTAATAAATGGCTTGGACAACTTTTTGGGTTTGCCGGTTTTTCTTGGGAAATGAACCGAATAGACATTGACAATAACCGAAAAACCGCCTGGGTTTTTATGGATGGGAAAATGATCGTGAGCTTTCACAAAGGAGGTCAAAAAATCACACCTTATAGATTTACCGGAATTATGGTGAAGAAAAAAGGGGTATGGAAATGGAGATTATTTGCCGGTTCTGTACCTCAACAGGAATAGATTGGTTCATTATAAACTTTTTAGAATATATATAAAACAGCTACTATGAAGTCATTCCTACTTATTATTTTCACACTCCTAAGTTTTAGTTCAAGTCTCTTTTGCCAGACAAATCAGCCCATTATAGATGTTCATTTGCACGCACACAATCTTTGGACAACACAAACAGATACACTTTGGTATCCAGCAAAATTTAAACGACCATCGTCCAGTAATGAATTAATGCGTCAATCACTATTGATGATTGATAAATACAATATTGTTTACGCTGTTGCAAGTGGCGCTCCAGAAGTCGTTCAAAAGTGGCAAACTGCTTCAGATCGTTTAATTCCGGGTTACGAAACTTGGGAGGCATTTACTCCAGAACATATAGAACGAATACGTCAAAAAATAATATCAGGAGAAGTAAAAGTATTGGCCGAACTAGTCACTCAATATGATGGCATTGGAGCTTCTGACGCTGAACTTGAACCTCTTTATTCGCTTGCTGAGCAATATGATATTCCTGTTGGGATACATATGGGACTCGGTCCTTCGGGTATTGCTTATACTGAAAAATATCGTTCCCGTCTTAGCAACCCTCTTTTGCTGGAAGAAGCTTTAGTACGTCATCCGAATTTACGGATTTATGTAATGCACGCTGGTTGGCCAATGCTAGATGAAATGATTGCTATGCTTTATGCCTATCCAAGCCTTTATATTGATATCTCTGTAATTGATTGGTATATTCCAAGAGAGGAATTTTATACTTATTTGAAGCGATTGGTAGATGCCGGATTTTCGAATCGAATTATGTTTGGTTCAGATCAGATGCAATGGCCACAATCAATTGGATTGGCCATAGAAGAAATTGAGTCTGCTAGATTTCTGACCAAACAGCAAAAAAGGGATATTTTTTACAACAATGCAGTTCGGTTTTTTAAATTAAAAATTATCAAGAAATAAATGGATTGTTTGCACATAAACTTTTCGATGAATAAAAATAAATTTGTATAAAATAGTATTCCTATAAAATCATCAGTAAAAAACAGACAGTGATTTTCACTATTTCACTAGAAGTTATTTAATGAATTTCAAATATTTAAATTTAAATTTAAATAAACACCTCCTTAAATGGTAAATTTACGAAATGTTGGTTATTTTTTAGAATGATAAAAAGTGAACTCATTAATTTTTCAATAGGTACAAATTTATAAAATGAATTTTGGTTGCAACTTCTGTCAAGAAGGGGAGCAAAAAGCAGCATTAATTGCAATTGTAACGCTTTTTTGTTTTTAGGTCATACTTCTAAATTTCTTGGAGTTATATTTTCTTATACAATTCTAGCGTTTTCTCAATGGCATCATCAAAGTTTTCCCAGGTTTTTTCTGAAGTTAAATCGGTGGTGATAAATGTTTTATTAAATTTAGACAGCAATGTAAAATACACATAGCCGCCAAGCATTAGTTGGAAAGCATAATTTAAAGAGGTTTCTTTTTCATTTGTTTTAAATGTTTTTCCAAGTCGGGTATTTACAAACTTAAACAGCTCTTTTGTATTTTCATTATTTTCCAGTAATTGCCACCGCAAAATCTCTTGTGCCAAAATATTTTCCCTGATTTCTTTGGTTCCTTTCTGCGTGAAATTTTTTAAATTTTCTATGCTGTCAATATTTTCGTCAATGGTCAGCAGCGATTTAAAAAAGTCGCCTTTTTGGGCAAATTGAAGCAATAGTCCTTTCATTCCGCCAAAATAACGATAAATAAGTCCTTTGGATACACCTGCTTGTTTGGCAATGGCGTTAATGCCAATTCCTTGAGGTCCTTTTGCTTTCAAAACGGCTAAAAAGGCAAGGTAAATTTTGTCTTCTGTGGCTGCTCGGTCTTTTTTTATCATAAATCCTTTAAATTTAAAACACAACCCAATTGTATGTTCTTTTTTTGAAAAGCGGGATAATGTTCGGCCATTAATTGGTGCATATAAGCAAGCGGAACTTCATTAAATGTTCCGTAATCTTCTAAATATTCCATAAAAACCTTTTCGCCAGTTTGGTCGAATTCCTGAAATAAAGAATCATGTTCTCCATCAAACTCAAGTGTTTTTACGTTTAGCAGTTCACATAATCCTTTATTGAATGCCGGCGTTGCTTTAACCCATTTGTCATTTAAAAAAATGTCGACATAACCGTGCGGCACCAACACATCCGATCCAAATTTTTCAATAATATCATCAATGGCAATATGGTTTCTCACTTTTGCCAATCCCAAACGGGCAGGAATTTTCGCGGCCCTAAGAATGGAAATCAAAATAATTGCTTTATCTAAACAATGGCCGTTTTTATGCGTAATTATTTCTGAAACTTTCCAGTCTTCATTAATTAAACTGAATCGGTACGGATTGTAAGGCCAAGTGTCCCTTACATATAAATAAGCTTTAACGGCGAATTCCTTATCCGATAAAGTTTCTTTTCCTTTTAAAGAAGCGAGGATATTTTGTATTTTTTCATTTAAAAAGTCAAAATGAAAAGTAAGTTCTGTATATTTTTTCGACATATTTATAAAATGTGACTTTGTAGTAACATGCAATATTATGGAATAATTTTATTAAAATCAATAAAGAAAAAATAAATAAAACCACCTAAAAAAAAGATTTTATTTATATTTGTAACCATACGGTCACAAAATTTTTATAAATTGGGTAACCGCACAGTAATTTAAAAAGCAACCATGGAAGCATACATTTATGATTCAGTAAGAACACCCAGGGGCATAGGAAAAAAAACAGGCGCTTTATCGCAAGTAAGTCCGGTTCAGCTGGTAACCACGTTATTAAAAGCCTTAAAAGACCGTAATAGTTTAGATACGGTTTTGGTGGAGGATTTGATTTTGGGCTGCGTTACCCAAGCCGGGGAACAAGGCGGAAACATCGCGAAAGTTGCTGCACAATGTTCAAATTACGGAGACCATTTATCGGCACTTTCCATTAACAGGTATTGCGCATCAGGCTTAGAGGCCATAAACCAAGCTGCTGCCATGGTAAAATCGGGATGGTCCAATTTAATTATTGCGGGAGGTGTTGAATCTATGTCGCGCGTGCCAATGGGTATTGATGGTTCTGCTTGGGTGATGGAACCCGATGCGGCTTTTGGCAAATTTGTGCCACAAGGTATTTCTGCGGATTTAATTGCAACAAAATATGGCTATTCACGTAGCGATGTGGATCGTTTTGCGGTGGCATCACAACAACGAGCAGCCCAAGCTCAAAAAAATGGTTATTTTGATAAATCCTTGATTCCAATAACCGATATCAATGGGCTTGTCCAGTTGGCGACAGACGAATATATTCGATCCAACACCACTGTCCAAACACTCGCAAACTTGAGTCCTTCGTTTGCACAAATGGGCGAGTTATTATTTGACCAAACAGCTATTGATAAATATATAGAGATAGAAAAAATGAACCATGTGCACCATGCGGGCAATTCTTCCGGACTGGTGGACGGAGCAGCATTAATGCTTATCGGGAATAAAGAAATTGGAGAAAAATTGGGGTTAAAACCACGCGCCATTATTAAAATGGGCGCTGTTTTGGGAACAGAACCTTTAATTATGCTTGAAGGACCAATTCCTGCCACCTTAAAAGCATTGCGAAATGCCAAAATGAACGTTTCAGATATTGATTTATTTGAAGTCAATGAAGCTTTTGCCGTGGTCCCGTTACGTTTTATGGATCAGTTAAATATTGACCATTCAAAAGTGAACGTAAATGGCGGTGCCATTGCGATGGGACATCCTTTAGGAGCGACTGGATGCATGATTTTAGGAACTGCCCTGGATGAATTGGAACGCCAAAATAAAAGTACGGCTTTGGCAACTTTATGCGTTGGCGGCGGTATGGGAATTGCAACAATAATTGAACGTATTTAAAAATCTAATCACTTTAAAATGATGAACCACATAAAATATAAAGTTGATGGCGACGGGATTGCTTTTGTTACTTGGGATGTTGCCAATTCTCCCGTTAACATAATGAATGAAAACACCATGCCCGAGTTTTTTACCGCCATAAACCAAGCCATCAATGATGAAAAGGTAAAAGGGATTGTGATTAATTCCGCCAAAAATGATTTTATCGCCGGCGGTGATTTAAAATGGTTTTTGAATTATGATAAATCAAAGCAAGAATGTTTTGAAATGCTGATGGAAACCAACAGAAATTTGCGCCAATTGGAAACCTGCAACAAGCCGGTTGTTGCCGCAATAAACGGATTGGCGCTTGGCGGCGGTTGTGAAGTTGCATTGGCTTGTCATTATAGAATTATGGATAACAACCCCAAAAACAAAATAGGATTGGTGGAATGTTCCGTTGGATTATTTCCTGGAGCTGGCGGAACCCAACGGTATTTAAGAATGCTGGGACCACAAAAAACCATTCAATATATTACACAATCAAAAAAATTATCGGCTGAACAAGCTTTAAAAGACGGACTTGTCAATGAAATTTGCGGTGATGGGGAAGATATAAACGCGTTGGCAAAACAGTGGATTTTAACAAAAGGAACGAGCGAACAGCCTTGGGACCATAAAAAGTTCAAAGTTCCGGGAACTCCGGTAGGCATTGGGCAAACATCGGGTGTCGATGAGTTTTTCAGCGTTTCAAATGCCTTGGCCTATAAAACAACCCACGGAAATTTGCCGCATATTAAAAACGTTTTAAGCGCCATTTATTACGGCGCATCCTGTCATATTGACAAAGCGTTGGAAATTGAGGCACGTTATTTTGTGGATACGTTATTCAGCAAAGAAACCAAAAACATCATTCGTTCTTCCTTTGTGTTTATTGGCGATGCCGCAAAAGGGAAGTCGAAACCCAAAGGTTATGAGGTGGTTTCCTTCAAAAAAATTGGTGTTTTAGGAGCCGGAATGATGGGAGCCGGAATCGCTTATGTGAGTGCCAAAGCCGGTTTGGACGTTGTTTTAAAAGACGTTAGCCTGGAAAATGCGGAACGCGGAAAAGATTATGCCAAAACGCAGGAGCAAAAATTGCTAAAAAACGGATGGACTTCAGAAACCAAAATTGAGGCACTGCTTCAAAAAATTCAACCTTCCAATTCTGTTGATGATTTAGCCGATTGCGATTTAATTATAGAAGCTGTTTTTGAAAACGAAAAACTGAAGAATGCAGTAACCAAAGAAACAGAAGCGGTGATAGGGACAGCCGTTATTTATGCCACAAACACTTCAACCATACCAATTTCAAAATTGGCGGAAGCTTCCTCAAAATCGACTCAATTTATTGGACTGCATTTCTTTTCTCCTGTTGATAAAATGCCTTTGGTTGAAATAATTATGGGAAAGGAAACCAGTGAAAAAACATTGGCAGCCGCTGTTGATTTTGTGATAAAAATAAGAAAAGTGCCTATTGTCGTAAATGACGGACGCGGTTTTTTCACTTCAAGGGTTTTTGGGAAATTTGTGAATGAAGGCATCACGATGTTAACGGAAGGAATTCCGCCTGCTGTCATTGAAAATGTCGCCAAAAAAATTGGGATGCCAGTTGGGCCTTTGGCAATTTCCGATGAGGTTAATTTAAAATTAATGTTGGATATTATGAGTGAAGACCCAACTTTAACGCCTCATGAAATAACCTTAAAAAACACTGTAGCCAGTATTGTTGAAACTCACCATCGCACCGGGAAAAAAGAAGAAAAAGGCTTTTATGACTATCCGACAAATGAAAAAAAATCGATTTGGAAAGGATGGGAAAAAATTTATCCGCCCCAATCCGATTTTGACGAAGAAGAAGTGGGGAAAAGAATGCTGTTTGCCATGGTTATAGACGCTTATAAATGCTTGGATTCCGGGGTAATCAGAGAACCAAAAGACGCTGATGTCGGATCAATTTTAGGATTGGGATTTCCCATTCATACCGGTGGCGTAATGTCGTATATAGATTATATTGGCGCTACGGAGTTTGCTTCATATAGCGAAAATTTGGCGCAAAAATATGGGGAGCGATTTAAGTTGCCGGAAAGCTTAAAAACAAGCATTCAGGAAGCGGGAACCCATCGGGTTTTCTATAAAAATTAAAAGGGAAGTAGCTAATCAGTACTTAAAGTGCCTAAAGTTTGGAGTACTTAAAGTTAAAAAAAAGAGACTTTTATGAAGCAAAACAGTTTCAATTATAATGAATTAC